>NZ_JBFAOF010000376.1:0-6418 GCF_040675125.1 Spirillospora sp. NPDC049652
GACCGGTTCGCGCGGGGCGTCCGACACGAGCTGGCCTTCGCCGACTGCTGCCTGCGCCCGTCCTCTCCCCAACGAAAGGTCAGCGGCCCATGAACCCGATTCCCTATCCGTTCGAGTGGACGCCGCCGATGGAGGTGCCCGGGGCCCTGCGGGGGCTGCGGGACCGGGCCCTCGTCGAGGTCCGGCTGCCCAGCGGCGACACCGCCCAGATGGTGACCCGGTACAAGGACGTCCGGAACCTGTTCTCCGACGAGCGGCTGAGCAAGAACATCGCGCGGCCGGACGTCGCGCGCGTGTCGGCCGACAACGAACTGTTCACCGACCCGGAGATCGACGCGGACCCGCCGGCCCACACGCGGGTGCGCGGCCTGGTCACCAGGGCGTTCACGGCGCGCCGGGTAGAGGCGCTGCGGCCCTTCGCGCAGCAGGTCACCGACGAGCTGCTGGACGAGATGGCCAAGGGGCCGCGGACGGCGGAGCTCAACGAGGCGCTGGCGTTCCCGTTGCCGATCCTGGTGATCTGCAGACTGCTGGGCGTCCCGGCCGAGGACAGGGACAAGTTCCGCCGACTGGTGGACGGGTTCCTGTCGGTGACCAAGCTGCCGCGAGAGCAGGTCGCCGAGTGCCGCGAGGGCCTGTGGACCTACCTCGGCGAGCTGATCGAGCACAAGCGCGCCCATCCGTCCGACGACCTGATCGGCGCGCTCATCAAGGTCCGGGACGAGGACGACAACCGGCTGTCGGAGTACGAGCTGCACTTCTGGACGCGGTCGCTGCTCATCGCCGGGTACGTCACCACCGCCAGCCAGATCGGCACCGGCACCGCCGTCCTGCTGCACCGCCGCGACCTGGTCGCCCAGATCAAGGCGGACTTCTCCCTGGTCGAGCCGGCCGTGGAGGAGCTGCTGCGCACGCAGATCATGGGCTCGTCCATCGGGACCCTGCGGCTGGCGACCGCCGACATCGAGCTGTCCGACGGCACCGTGATCACCAAGGGCAGCAGCGTGCTGCTGTCGGAGGAGTCGGCCAACATGGACGAGTCGGTGTTCCCCGACCCGTTCACCCTGGACCTGCGCCGTCCGGACAACCACCACATGACGTTCGGCGCGGGCATCCACTACTGCGCCGGCGCGGCGCTCGCGCGGATGGAGCTGCAGGTCGCGACCGAGAGCCTGCTGCGCCGCTTCCCCGACATCCGCCTGGCGGTCCCGGGCGCCCGGCTGCCCCGCGGCCTCGGCGGCTTCATGGAGGGCTTCAGCGAGATCCCGGTGACGTGGTGAGCGCGCGCGAGGCCGTCCAGGACCTGGACCTGATGGACCCGGCGTCCTTCCGCGACGGCATGCCCCACGAGTACCTCCGCAGGCTGCGCGCGACGCCCGGGCTGCCGCTCGGCCACGACACCGACGGCGAACCGCTGTGGTACGTGACCCGGCACGCCGAGGTCGCCGCGGTCTCCCGCGACACCGAGCGGTTCTCGTCCAGCCCCACGACGATGACCTCGGTGCGCAAACGGGACCAGAACGACCCGATCATCACCTTCCTGGACGGCGCGGACCACGTCCGGATGCGGCGGCTGACGTTCAAGGCGTTCGCGCCCGCGCGGATGGCCGCGCTCCAGGACCGGGTCCGCGCGATCGTCGCCGACCTGCTGGACCGGTGCCGCCGGCGCGGCGAGTTCGACCTGGCCGAGGACGTCGCGCTGCGGCTGCCGTTCGAGGTGCTGGCCGACCTGCTCGGGGTCCCGGACGGCGACCGGGACACGGTGCTGGGCTGGGCCCGGCAGACGGTCAACCTCGGCGACCCGGAGTACGACTCGCCCGAGGAGGACCTGTTCCAGAAGCTGCTGGAGTACTTCCTGGACTTCGCGGCGCTGCGCGCGCGGCGTCCGGCCGACGACTTCTTCTCGATCGTGCTCGGCGCGCGGCTGCGGGACGACCGGCTGGGCCTGCCCGACCGGCTGACGCCGGAGGAGGCCGGGGTGTTCGCGACGACGCTGATCACCGCGGGCAGCGAGACGACGTACTGCGCGGTGACCGGCGCGGTCCTGGCGCTGCTGGAGTTCCCCGACCAGCTCGCGCGGCTGCGCTCCTCCCCGGAGCTGCTGCCGTCCGCGGTGGAGGAGGTCCTGCGGTGGGTCACCCCGGTGACGCACTTCGCGCGCCGCGCCGTCACCGACACCGAGGTCGCGGGGCAGCCGATCGCGGCGGGCGAGCGGGTCGTCGTCTGGTACACCTCGGCGAACCGGGACGAGTCGGTCTTCGACGAGCCCGACCGCTTCGACGTCGGGCGCTCGCCGAACCCGCACGTGGCGTTCGGCGGCGGCGGACCGCACTTCTGCATCGGCAACGGGCTGGCGACGATGGAGCTGCGCGAGTTCCTGTCGGCGGCCGTGCCGCTGCTGCCCCGGATGGAGGTCACCGGCCCGCCGGTGCGTCCGACGACCAACTTCATGAACAGCGTCAAGCATCTGCCGATGCGCTTCCGGGGGGCTCGCGATGCGGGTTGACCTGTCCGGCCGGACGGCCGTGGTGACCGGTGCGGGCAGCGGGATCGGGCTGGCCAGCGTCCGGGCGCTGGCCGCGTCGGGCGCGCGGGTGCTCGGCGGGTCGCGCACGCTGAACGACGCGCTGCGCGCCGCCACCCCGCACGCGATGGAGGTCGACCTCGCCACCGCCGACGGGCCCCGGCTGCTGGTCGAGCGCGCGCTCGCCGAGTTCGGCGGGCTGGACGTGCTGGTCAACGTGGTCGGCGGCGGGGTGAAGTGGGCCGCCGGCTTCCTCGACATCGAGGACGAGGTGTGGCTGCGGACGCTGCAGGTGAACCTGCTCAGCACGGTCCGGGCCGTCCGCGCGGCGCTGCCGAGCCTGATCGAGAGGCGCGGCGCGATCGTCAACATCGGCTCGGTCAGCGCCCGGCTCGCCGACCCGCACCTGGCGCACTACGCGGCCGCCAAGGCCGCCGTGGTGAACCTCGGCAAGTCGCTGTCGGTCGAGTTCAGCCCGCTCGGTGTCAGCGTCAACACGGTCTCGCCCGGACCGACGCGCAGCCGTATCTGGTCCAACCCGGACATGGCGGCCAAGCTCGGCATGACCGCCGAGGAGTTCCAGGCGGCCGTGCCCGCGATGAACGGCCTGACCACCGGCGCCCTCATCGAACCGGACGAGGTGGCGTCGCTGGTGGTGCTGCTGGCGTCCGGAGCGGTGCCCAGCGTGACCGGCTCGGAGTACACCATCGACGCCGGGATGCTCAAGACCATCTGATGGAGGACGACATGACGAGCGTCGATCTCGGCCTGCCCGCCCAGCAGCGGGTCCTCGGGCTGTTCGCCGCCAAGTGGACCCTGGGCGCGCTGCGCGCCGTGGTCGAGCTCGGCGTGCCCGACCTGCTCGCGGACGGCCCGCGCACGGCCGCGCAACTCGCCGCGCGTCTCGGCGTCGACGCCGACGCGCTGTACCGGGTGCTGCGGGCGGTCGCCGCGGCCGACATCATCGAGCACCGTGCGGACGGGTCCTTCGCCCTCACGCCCGCCTCCGCCGGGCTCGTCACCGACGCCCCGGGCGGCATCCGCGACATGTTCCTGTTCGCCTCCGACCCGATGCTGTGGCGTCCGTACGAGAACGTCGCGCACACCGTCCGGACGGGTCGTCCCGCCTTCGACGAGGCGTTCGGGATGTCGTTCTACGAGCACACGCGCAAGAACCCCGCCGCCGGTGAGCTGTTCGACCGGGCGATGCGGCAGAACCGCTACCCGGCCACCGACCGAATCTTCGCCTCGTTCGACTTCGGCCGGTTCGCCCGGATCGCCGACGTGGGCGGAGGCAACGGCCAGTTCCTCGCCGAGATCCTCCGCCGCCACCCCGGCTGCACCGGCGTCCTGGCCGACCAGCCGCACACCGCCGCCGAGGCCGCGCGGGTGCTGTCCGCGGCGGGGGTCGCCGACCGCGTGACGATCGTGCCGTGCGACTTCTTCCGCGAGGTCCCCTCCGGTTGCGACGCCTACTTCATCAAGCACACCCTGCACAACTGGGACGACGAGCACGCCGAACTGATCCTGCGCCGCGTCCGCGAGGCGATCGGCGACGGCGACTCCCGCCTGCTGATCCTGGACCTGCTGCTGGACGGTCCGGGCGGCCACGACGTGGGCAAGCTCATCGACGTCGAGGCGATGGCCGTCCTGGGCGGCCGGGAACGCGACCGGGACGAATGGAACCGCATCGCCTCCGCGGCCGGATTCGCCCAGGCCAACGACCCGGCGCCCGGTGATCTGGCACTGCTGGAATACCGTCCGTGCTAGCCGGCATCCTGCACACCACGACGGGCTTCGCACGCGCGCAGGCGGTCTGCACCGCGGTCGAACTGGACCTGTTCACCGTTCTGGACACCGCCCCCGCGACCGAGGCCGAACTGCGCCGCGGCCTCCGCCTGAACGGGCGCGGCCTGGGTGACCTGCTGGCCCTGCTGGTGGAGCTCGGCCTCCTGCGCGAGGACGACCGCCGCTTCCGCAACTCCCCCGCCGCGTCCCGCCACCTGGTCGCCGGGCGGCCGGGCTACGTGGGCGGCGCACTGCTCGGCGCGAAAGCCAACCTGTACCCGCTGTGGGCGGGCCTCGCCGACACGCTCCGCACCGGGATCCCGCGTTCGGCCGACGACGACTTCGCCGCGATGCTGGACGACCCGCCGGCCCTGCGCCGCTACGCCGCGATGATGGCCGGCGCGGTGCGTCCCGTCCTGCCCGGTCTGCTGAAGGCGGTCGACTGGACGGCCCGCACGGACGTCCTGGACGTGGGCGGCTGCCGAGGCGACCTGGTGGCGCACCTGGTCCGGGCGCATCCCACCCTGCGCGGCCACGTCTTCGACCTGCCGCAGCTGGCACCGGTCTTCGCCGAACACATGGCCGCGGCCGGCGCAGCGTCCACGACCCGGTTCCACGCGGGCGACTTCTTCCGTGACCCGCTGCCGGGCGCGGACGTGGTGATCCTCGGCCACGTCCTGCACAACTGGCCTGCAGCGCGCCGCGAGGAGCTGCTGCGCAAGGTCTATGCCGCGCTGCCGGCCAACGGCGTCCTGCTGGTCTACGACCGCATGCTGGACGAGGCGCGCTCCCACGTGGAGAACCTGGTCGCCAGCCTCACGATGGCCCTGGTGACCGCCGACGGGGCCGAGTACACCGCGTCCGACCTGGAAGACATGGCCCGCGGGGTGGGCTTCACCGCCGCCCGCCGCATTCGCCTGGACGACAACGAGACCCTCGTCGTCCTCACCAAACCCGCGGGCTCCGACGGTGGCGCGATGCTCGAGCGCCCGTCGACCTCCCCCTGAGCACCGCGGACGAGTCTCAGGACCGAACCGACGACCTGGAAGTGGCCCCATGCCTGACATGCGTTCCTCGTGGCTCCGGTTCTGCCGGACGCTGCGGCTCGGCCTCATGTACATGGGCGCCAACGCCTGGCCGTGCGCCGAAGTCTTCGACGCGTTGCGACGGGCGGCGAACGAGGCGCCGACCCGCGCTCGCCGGAGCGCGGCCGACGCCTCCACCGCCGACACCGCCGACACCGCTGACCAGGCCGAGGATCCGCCGCCCGTCGCCGTGAAGCCGCACCCCGAGGGCGTCACTCCCTACGCCGACCTCAGCCCGTCCGAGCGGCGCCTGCTGGACGCCCTGAAACAGCAGCTCGGCCCCTAAAGACGAGGCCGCTACTCGGTGGTGCTCCAACGGGTGGGCGGGGTGTCGATGTCCACCAGGGCGGCGAAGTCGCGGGGCACCCAGCGGGGGACGCCGCCCTCGGCGTTCACGCCTTTCTCGATGAAGGCGATGTTGTGGTACACGTGCAGGCCCGTGGTGGTGGCGGCCACCGAGTCGGGGCCGGCGGACGGACCGTCCGGGTGCTCCTCGTACTGGATGGAGTCGACCAGGTCCCGGACGAGGTGCAGGGACGTCCCAGGGCCCGGGTGACGGGTGTCCTGGCCGCCGAAGCCGGGGCAGAACGCGGTCCACAGGTCCTCGATGACGTAGACGCCGCCGGGGTTCAGATGCGGGTACAGGGCGTGGAAGGCCGTGCGGACGTGCCGGTTGACGTGGCTGCCGTCGTCGATGATGACGTCGAAGGGGCCGTGCCGCTCGGCCAGGTCGTGCATCTGCCGGGGGTCGTTCTGGTCGGCGACCAGGGTGGTGATGCGGGGCTCGTCCAGCACGGACTTGTCGAAGATGTCGATGCCGAAGATCTGGCCGCGGTGGAAGTAGCGCTTCCACATCCGCAGGGACGCGCCGCCCGGCATGAACGCGTAGCCGCCGACCCCGATCTCCAGGACGCGGACGGCGTCGGCGCGCAGGCGGCGCAGGTGGCGGTCGTAGTGCGGAGTGAAGCGGTGCAGGACGCCCCACTTGTCCGAGCCGTACCCGAGGGCGAGCGCGCCGAGG
>NZ_JBFAOF010000377.1:0-6409 GCF_040675125.1 Spirillospora sp. NPDC049652
GGCGCCGACCCCCCAGACCTGGCCGGCACGACCGGCCGGCGCCCCCGTCCGGCAGGGCCGGCGGGCGGTGCCGGCCCGCGTCGTGACCGGCACGGGCCGCCGGTCCGACCGGCCGGGACCGGAGACCGGCGGCCTGTTTAGTCCAAATAGTCCGGGTAGGACCCCGGTGCACGCACCGGGGCCCCATCCCCGGCCCCTCGCAACCCCCAAGGAGCTGATGAGATGACTGGGCCGATCGCCCAGCAGACTTCGGGCACCAACTACGTCCAGGGCGGCGGTGGCGGCGGCGGAGGCGGCCGCGGCGGCGGTCTGGCCGACGTGGTCGACCTGATCCTGGAAAAGGGTCTGGTCATTGACCTGTACGCCCGAGTCGCGCTGGTAGGCATCGAGATCCTCACGGTGGACGTGCGGATCGTGGTCGCGAGTGTCGACACCTACCTGCGGTTCGCGCAGGCCGTGAACCGGCTCGACATCGCGCACGACGGCACCGCGCAGGGCCTGCCGCAGTTCGTCGGCGGCATGCAGGAGTCCGGCGCCAAGCGCAAGACCAAGGGCGCGCTGAGCGGCGCGGGCGAGCGCATCAAGGAGACCCTCGGCGTCGGCGACGAGGACGAGGAGTCCGACTCCAAGAGCAAGCAGGGCGCCCGCCGTTCCAAGAAGGACCAGGAGGAGGACGACAAGTGACCACCCCGCAGGCCGAGTCCCAGACCGTCCCGCAGTACGTCTACGGCGTGACGCGCGCGGACGCGACGATCCCGGACGACCTGGCGGGTCTGGAGGACCAGCCGGTCCGGATCGTCTCGCACGACCGGCTCGCCGCGCTCACCAGCGACCTGCCGACCGGCCGGCCGCTCGGTCAGCGCGCCGACCTGATGGCGCACCAGCGCGTCCTGCAGGCGCTGGTGGAGGCGGGCGTCCCGGTGCTGCCGTTCCGCTTCGGAGCGGCGCTCGCGGGCGAGGACGCCGTCCGCGGCGAGCTGCTGGAGAGCAACGCCGACCGCCTCAACGAGGTGATCGAGGGCATCGACGGCCGGATCGCCGTCCGGGTCAAGGGCACCTACGACGAGGACGCCGTGCTCCGGGAGGTCCTCACCGACGAGCCGGAGATCGCCGAACTGTCCGCGCGGCTGCGCTCGGTCCCGGAGGAGGCGGCCGACGCCGTCCACTTCGACCGCGTGCGGCTGGGCGAGATGATCGTGCAGGCCCTGCACGCCCGCCGGGCGCAGGACGGGGAGCGGCTGCTCGCCGCCATCGCGCCGTACGCGCAGGCCGTCGTCGCCCACGACCCGGTCCGGGACGAGGACGTCATCGACGCCTCGCTCCTGGTCACCGAGGACAAGCGCGAGGAGTTCGAGAAGGCCGTGGAAAGCCTTTCCGAGGAGCACGGCCAGCGCATCCGGCTGCGGATGGTCGGCCCGCTGCCGCCCTACGACTTCGTCCCGGAGGGCTGATGGGCCTGTTCACGGGGCTGCTCACCCTCCCGCTGGCCCCCGTGCGCGGCGTCATGTGGCTCGCCGAGGTCCTGGAGGAGCAGGCCGAGGCGCAGCTGTTCGACCCCGGGCGCATCGCCGCCGAGATGCAGGCGGTCGCCGACGCCGTCGCCGCGGGCGAGATGACCGAGGACGAGGCCGCCGAGGCCGAGGAACGGCTGATCGCCCGCCTGCACGGGCAGGCGTGATGGCCGCCGCGCGCGAGGACGGGTCAGGCGGACCCGCCGCCGGACCGGCAAGCGGAACCGCTGCCGGTCCGGCCCGGCGGGGCCGCTCGGCACGCCGGGGAGCGGCGCGGCGGCAGGGGGCGATCAGAAGGAGAGCCGGGAAGAGACGGGTACGGAGGACCGCGATGAAGGCCGTTGAAGCCGCGAGGGAGGCCGTCGAGCAGCTCGTGGGCCTGACCGGCCGGGACGCCGAGGGGGTGGTCGGCGTGGAACGCTCGGGGGACGACGGCTGGATCGTCACGGTCGAGATCGTGGAGACCCACCGCATCCCCGACTCCGCCGACATCCTCGCCTGCTACCGCGTCGAGCTCGACGCGGACGGCGACCTCGTGAACTACCACCGCGCGCACCGGTACATGCGCGGCCACGTGGACGGACGCCACCGCTGATCCGGGCGGGAGGCGCGCCGTCCCTCGCGGCGCGCCCGGCCCCACCGACCACACGACCCCCACGGGAGGACGAACCGCCTTGAGCGACACGCCATGGACCGGGACGCGGAGCGCGTCGCCCGCCCGTTCCGTCTCCGCCGACCGGCAGAGCGCCAACCTCGCCGACATCCTCGAACGCGTGCTCGACAAGGGCATCGTCATCGTCGGCGACATCCGCGTGAACCTGCTCGACATCGAGCTGCTCACCATCAAGCTGCGGCTGCTGGTGGCGTCGGTCGACCGGGCGAAGGAGATGGGCATCGACTGGTGGGAGCACGACCCATCGCTGTCCTCGCGCGCCCGCGCCGCACCGAAGGCCGAGGTGCGCAGCGGGTCCCGGGACGACGAGGTCGGTTCCGGCGGCGACCGCGCCGAGCTGGAGGAGGAGAACCGGCTGCTGCGGGAGCGCCTCGCCGCCCTCGAAGCCGCGCAGGAGAAGGAGAAGTGATGACGACCGCACCCGGCGCCCCCGACACCGGCACTCCCGAGACCGGGGCCCGCGAGGCCGGCGCGCCCGGGACGGGCACGCCCGGAGCCGGCACCGCCGTCTACCTCTACGGGATGACGCGCGGCATGGACGCGTCCGCCCTGGACGGCGTCACCGGCGTCGCCGACGAGCCCGTGCGCGCCCTCGTCCACCCCGACAGCGGGCTGACCGCGCTGATCAGCACCGTCAGCCTCGCCCAGTTCGGCGAGCAGGCCCTCCGCGACAACCTGGAGGACCTGACCTGGCTGGAGGGCACCGCCCGCGCGCACCACCGGGTGGTCACCGACGCCGCGCGGCACGCGCCGACGGCGCCCGTCCGGATCGCGACGCTGTACCGCGACGAGCGGCGCGTCCTGGAGGTCCTGGAGCACGACCACCGGCGGCTGCTCGAGCTCCTCGACCGCGTCACCGGACGCACCGAGTGGGGGATCAAGGCGTACGCCATCCCCGAGGCCGTCGAGGGGACGTCCGGCGACGGCGAACCAGGGCCCGAGGCCGCGTCCCGTCCCTCCTCCGGAACCGCGTACCTGCAGATGCGCCAGGCCGCGCGGCGCTCCCGGCGGGCCCTGCAGGACCGGCTCGCCGAGCAGGCCCGCGCCGTGCACGCCGAGCTGGCCGACCACGCCGTCGCGTCCCGGCAGCACGCCGGGCAGGACTCGCGCCTGTCCGGACGGCACGAGACCCTCATCCTCAACATGGCCTACCTCGTCGACGACGAGCAGGCCGAGGGCTTCCACGAGGTCGCCCGCGCCGTCGACCGGCGGCTGCCGGGCGTGACCGTCGAGGTCACCGGCCCCTGGCCGCCCTACTCCTTCATCGACTCCGACGAGGCCACGCCCGCGCCGGCGCCCGGCGGGACGGCGGAGGGGACGCGCCGTTGAGCGCCCTGCTGGACACCGGCGAGCCGGGCGTCCCCGCCGAGCGCCTGGCGCTGGTCGACCTGCTCGACCGCCTCCTGGCGGGAGGCGTCGTGCTCACCGGCGACCTGGTCATCTCGATCGCCGGGATCGACCTGGTCCGCGTCGACCTGCGCGCCGTGATCACGACCGTTTACGACCAGCTCGTCGACCCGGGGGAGGCCTACCGATGAGAGACAGGACCCACGTCAGCGACCTCACCCGCGACGGCCTCGCCGACCTGCTGTCGGACAACGCCCCGGCGGCCCACCCGGTCCGCGCCCCGCAGCGGACGGCCCGCGCGCCCAGCCGGACGGCGCAGCGCATCGAGGCCGACCCGGAGAGCGTGGAGCGCGACCTGGTGAAGCTCGTCCTGACGCTGGTCGAGCTGATCCGCCAGCTGATGGAGCGGCAGGCGCTGCGCCGCGTCGAGGAGGGCTCGCTCACCGACGACCAGACCGAGAAGCTGGGCACGGCGCTGATGCGGCTGGAGGAGGCCATGGCCCATCTGCGCGAGCACTTCGACCTGACGCCCGAGGACCTCAACCTCGACCTGGGCCCGCTCGGCACGCTCCTGCCCGAGCAGTAGCCGCCTCCTCGCGCGGCGCGGGCCGCGCCCTGTGGCTAGTGGACGACGTCGAAGATGTTCTTCTGCAGGCCGTTGGAGTACACCTCGTGCTCGACCAGCTTCAGGTGCTGGGTGTCCTTGTCGGTGTCGCTGAACAGCCGCTTGCCCGCGCCGAGCAGCAGCGGGAAAACCAGCAGGTGGTAGCGGTCGATGAGGCCGGCGTCGGACAGCGCGTGGTTGAGGGTGGCGCTGCCGTGCAGGATGATCGGGCCGCCTTCGGACTTCTTCAGCTCGGCGACCTCGTCGATGGAGCGCAGGATCGTCGTGTCGCCCCAGTCGTCCACCAGGTCGTCCTCGGTGAGCGTCGTGGACACGACGTACTTCGGCATCACCTTGTACTGGGCGAACTCCGCCATCCCGGGCCAGACCTTGCTGAACGCCTCGTAGCTGGTGCGGCCCATCATCATCGCGGCCGCCTCCTCCTGCTCCCGGCCCTTGATCTCGTAGGCCTCCGGGACGAACTCGAGGTTCTTGAACGTCCAGCCGGAGTTGCGGTAGCCGGCCTCCCCGCCGGGCCCCTCCACCACGCCGTCGAGCGAGACGAAGGCGGTACTGATCAGAGTGCGCATGGGAAAGCTCCTGGATTTCTGTCCGGACGCCGCCGGAGCGGCGGATCTGGGTACCAAAGATCCCAGATCGGCCGGGAGCAGAGCAACATTCGCCCTGGCCAGAGCGGGTCAAGGGGTCACGGCTTGCGGCCGACCGCGGCGTACAGGGCCGCCTCCCGCGGGTCGGCCACGGCCGTTCCGGGGGCGGGACGCCACTGCGAGGTGAACACCAGGCCGGGTTCCACCGGCTCGGTGCCGGCGAACAGCCGCGCCACCTCGTCCCTGGACCGGGTGTGCAGCGAGGCGGACGCGCCGTCGTAGACGCGGCGGACCTCGCGGGTCAGCTCGGGCGCGAGGTCGGCGGTGCTGTGCGTCACCGCCAGGAAGCTGCCGGGGGCCGTCCGGTCGAGCAGCCGCGCGACGATCGCGTGCGGGTCGTCCTCGTCGGGGACGAAGTGCAGGATCGCCAGGAGCAGGACGGCCACGGGACGGGAGAAGTCGATCAGCTCCCGGACCTGGCCGTCCGCCCAGATCGCCTCGGGGTCGCGCAGGTCCGCCTCGACCAGCGCCACGTTGTCGGTGCTGCTCAGCAGCGCCCTGGCGTGCACGGAGACGATCGGGTCGTGGTCGACGTAGACGACGCGCGCGCCCGGTAGGCGGCGTTGCGCGACCTCGTGCACGTTGTCCCGTGTGGGCAGTCCGGTGCCGATGTCGAGGAACTGGTCGACGCCCTGCGCGGCCAGGTACTCCACGGCCCGCCGCAGGAACGCGCGGTTCTCCCGCGCGGCGGTGACGCTGTGCGGCGCGACCTTCAGGATCCGCTCACCCGCGTCGCGGTCCGCCGCGAAATTGTCCTTGCCGCCGAGCAGCCAGTCGTAGATTCTGGCCGGGCTCGGCCGCGATGTGTCGATTCCGGTCGGCGCCCATTCGTCAGCCATCAGACCTCACCCCGTCAGCCTTCGGACCACCCGTCGAACCCCCCCGGCGTCCCGACCCCGCCAATGCACGGACGCCCCGCCGTGCAAGGTGCGGACGGGCTGTCGCGCGAGGCGGGGATACCCCGCCGCGCGGACATGGAACGCGCCTTTCACGTTATCGGCGCGGCGCTTCTTACCAAAGGGTTTTCGGGGCCGGTGTGGCGCAGTTTCTCTAACGCGGCGGCCGTTCTGGGAAACTGCTGGAAACCGGCCCTTTCACTGCCGAGGGCCATGCCTCGACTACCGCGGGTATCCGAAACTCTCGTTGCCTGGGAGGCGGGCAGGGGCGGCGCTTCGGCCGTCAGAGGTAGAGGCCGGTGCCGTGCTCGGGGCGCTCGCTGGCGATGGCGTGCAGGTCGCGCTCGCGCATGACGAGGTAGTCCTCGCCCTGGATCTCCACGACGTACTGGTCCTCGGGGTGGAACAGGACGCGGTCGCCGACCTTGACGGTGCGCGCGTGGTGGCCCACGCCGCAGACCTCGCCCCAGCTCAGCCGGTTGGACTGCTCCACGGTGGCGGGGATGACGATGCCGCCGGTGCTGCGGCGCTCCCCGCTCTCCTTCTCGACCTTGATCATGACGCGGTCGTGGAGCATCTGGACTTCGAACTTGGCCTGGTCGGACACCCTTCGGAAGATACCAGTTACGGCAGGTCCGTCCGTCCTCGCGTCAGCAGGCGGGCGGGATGGAGGCGATGGCGAGCGCCACGGTCGCCAGCGGCGCGGCGAC
>NZ_JBFAOF010000378.1:0-6399 GCF_040675125.1 Spirillospora sp. NPDC049652
GCTCGCCGCCGCTGAGCTCGGGGACGTCCTCGGGACCGCCGAGGCGGTCGGCGCAGAGTTCGACCATGCGGTTCGCGGCGTCCGTGAGGGCGCTCTCGCCCGTGGCCTCGCCCAGATGGAGGAGGTTGAGGCCGGCTCCCGCCAGTCCGGAGCAGAGGTTCAGGCTGAGCCGGTCCCACTTCTCCCGGAGGCAGATGTCGGCGATGTCCAGGGCGTCCTGGCGGCGGCCGAGGCGGTGCAGGACGTGGGCGACGCCGTGCAGGCCGTCGTAGAAGCCGAGCGGCATGCCCACGTCGGGCCTCAGGGCCCGTTCGGCCAGCCAGTCCACGTGTTCCGGCGGCACCTCCGCCCCGGTCTCGGCCAGGGCGTAGAGGACTCCCGCGGCGCCGTGCGCGATGTTGATCCCGCCGCCGTCCCGGAACTGCGCCGGGTCGCCGGGGAAGAGGCGGTCCTCCCGGCCGGGCGTGGCCGAGGCCAGGACCGCGCGGTGCAACGCGGCCCGGACCTCCGGCCAGGGCGCCCGGCCGGGAAGCGGGAGAGTGGTCAGCGGGGACGGACCCGGCTCGGCGTCGGAACCGAGCAGGACGGCGACCGCGTCGTCGAAGCCCGCGCGCGGGACCGGGAACGTCTCGGCGATCAGGTCCGCGAGCTGCTCGGCCTTCCGCCGGTGCATCAGCAGGGTGATCGTCGTCTGCGGGGCGAACAGGTAGTACCGCATGCAGGCGAGCGCGTACCGGTCGACCTCCAGCCCCCGCCGGTCGCGCGGCGCGAGGAACGCCGGGTTGGCGAGGGTCGTGCCCGCCTGCTCCTCGGCGGCGACCGCCACCTCGAAGTCGATGAGGCACAGCCGGCCGGACGAGGTCACCAGGATGTTGTTCGGATGCAGGTCGCCGAAGACCACGCCGCGCTCGTGCAGCTGCCGGACGACGTCCTCGACCTTGCCGAGCATGTCCAGCGCCCAGTCGGTGTACCCGGTGAGCATGGCCGCGTCGCAGTCCGCCTTCGTCAGCGGGTACCGCTGGACGAGCTGGCGCTGCAGCGGGTTGCCGTCGACGAACTCCTCGACCAGGAAGTGGTGCTCGCCGAGGGTGAAGTAGCCGCGGAGCGCCGGCACGGCGTCCAGGCCGGAGAGGCGTTCGAGGATGTCGCGCTCGTGCTTGAGGCGCGTCACCGCGTCGCGTCCGATGACGTCGAGTCCCGCATGGGGGCGGGCCTCCTTCAGCACGACGCGCTCGCCGGAGGCGCGGTCGCGGGCGAGGTAGACGCCGCCGCCGTTCGAGAAGTGCAGGACGCTCTCGAAGTCGTACGGCATCTCGTCGACCCGGACGGAGTTGCGGGCCTCCAGGTGCGGTTCGAGGAAGGACGGCAGCGTCACCCATTCGGGCACCGAGAACGTCGCGCCCCGGACGTCCGGGATGAGTTCTCCCTCGCCGTTCTCGATGGCGGGGACGAGTTCGCCGTCCTTGCCGGGGCACCGGCGTTCGGCGAATCCGCCGTAGCGCACGAAGAGCGGTCCGTCCGCGTAGCGGAGGTCACTCAGAATGTACGGTCCCTCGATGCCGCGAAGAAGTTCGTCGAGCTCTTTGAGGATGACTTCGCATTCGTTCTCGTCCCGCGGGTAAATGGTGACGAGTTTGCCGCTGGCGCCCCGCGAGGCGGCCTTGGAGTTGCGCATGAGCAGGACGGACCGGCCGCGCAGGTACTTGAAGACGATCCCGCGGGGGACGCAGTAGTCCCAGATCACGGCGAGGGCGCGCTCGGCGTCCTCCAGCCGCGCGGAGAGGTGGATCTTCCAGCCCTGGGCGGGCAGCGTGCCCTCTCCCCGGGGTGCGTAGTACATCCACACGTCCGACTCGTGGCGGATCCATCCCGCGGGCACCGGGCGGGACACCAAGGGGAAGTCCGACGCCTCGTTCTGCTTTTCGCCGAGCTTGTCGTAGAAGAACAGATCGGCGAGGCAGTAGGGCTCGTACTGGTCCACCGCGTTCCTCCTGACTTCTCGGCTTCCCGGCTCACCGCCCGGCTTCCAAAAGCATCTCCGGCCGCAAGTCGGACGCCAAGTTGAATCCGCAATATTTGATTGTGAGGAACGCACCAACGCCCATGTGCGTTCTGTGACGCCGTCTCGGGAAACCCGAGGACGGACGCACCGGGGGCGGCTAAACACCCGACACCGCGGAACCGGCGGACGTCCGGGTTTCGCCCGGACGGATCGGTGGACACGCGTCGTGACGGCCGGCGCCGGCTGGTGGCGGCCCCACGTGGTTCGCGTCCGTCCGCCGGCCGCGGCGACGTGCAGAAGGGGCGAACCTGGACGATCCGCCAGGGGGCTCCAGGGAGGCCGGTGCGGTGGCTTCTGGGAAAGATGCGAACTCCCGGGAGCTTTCCGGCGTCTTACTGATCGATGTTCACCCGCACCCGGGTGGGCGGTGCCGGGGCGCGGATCCTCCGAGGTCGGGGCCGACAGGGGAATGCGGGAGAAGCACCGGCGTTCTTGTCGCTAATGTGCTTTCTGCGGATTGCGGGCTGATGAGGGAGAACCGTGCGAGGTAAGGCCCTGGTGGTGGCGCTGGTCCTGGGACTGGCGACGGCGTGCGGCGGTGGCGGTGGTGGCGGCGATGCCAAGACCGCGGGGCACGACGAAGGCGTACCGCAGATCTCGATCACTCCGGCGAACGGCTCGGCGAAGGCCAAGCCGGACGCGGGCGTGACGGTGACGGCGACCGGCGGCACGCTGAGCCAGGTGCTGGTGAAGCTGAAGGACGCCGACGTCCCCGGCACGATGTCGGCCGACAAGAAGTCCTGGAAGTCGTCCTGGACGCTGATCCCGGGCGGGAAGTACACCGTCCAGGCGGTGGCCGCGTCCAGCAAGGGCAAGACGGCGACCGCGACCAGCTCGTTCCGGACCGTGAACGACACCGCGCGGACGACGATCAACAACGTCATCCCGAGTCCGGGCGAGAAGGTCGGCACCGGCATGCCGATCTTCATCCAGTTCAACAAGGAGGTCCCGGACAAGGCCAAGGCGACGATCGAGAAGGCCGTCGAGCTGAAGTCCACGTACCCGACCGAGGGCGCGTGGCGGTGGCTGGACGCGGGCGAGTCGTTCAACGGCCTGCCGTCGCTGGTGTTCCGTCCGAAGACCCCGTGGAAGGCCAACCAGCGGGTCGAGCTGCGCGTGCACTACGCCGGCCTGAAGATCGGCGACTCGGTCTACGGCGACAAGGACGTCACCCGCAAGTTCAAGATCGGTGACTCGCACACCATCACGGTCAACAACCGGACGCACAAGCTGACCGTGAAGAAGAACGGCGTGGTCGTCCGCAAGTGGGGCATCAGCCTCGGCACCGGCGGCGAGGTGCAGAGCGACGGCGTCGACCACCTGAAGACCACCAGCGGCGTCCACCTGACCATGGACCACGTCCGGGTGGAGCGCATGGTCGCGCCCGGCAAGAAGAAGGGCGACCCGGGGTACTACGACGAGAAGGTGCCGTGGGCGACGCGCATCTCCAACAGCGGCGAGTACATCCACCAGAACATGGACGACCCGTCCTGCCTGGGCAACCGGAACTGCTCGCACGGCTGCGTCCGCTCCCCCGCCGACGACGCGCAGTGGTTCATGGAATGGTCCTACCGCGGTGACATGGTGACCATCAACGGCACCGGCCGCGAGCTGCCCTGGACCAACGGCTGGGGCTACTGGCAGATGTCGTTCGACAAGTGGGTGACCGGGGGCAAGCTCGGCCAGCCCGTCACCACCGCCTCCCTCACCGGCTGAGACCTCCCGCCAAGCTCCCCCGACGCTCCCCCGGCACGCCTCCCGCCCGGCCTTCCGGTCCGGGCCCACGGCCTTCCGGACGCGGCCCGGCGCTCTCCTCCCCGAGAGCGCCGGGCCGCTCGCTTTTCCGGGCTCCATTCGCCTCCTGCGCTTTCCCGGGCTCCGCCGGACGCCGCGCGCGGGCGGAGGTGCACTATGGAGTCGTGCTGAGGACCAGAGCGGCCACCTGGGCGTACGTCACCGCACTCGCCGCGGCCGAGGCCGTGGTCTGGTCGCTGTCCCCCGAGCACAAGGCGCGGGTGCTGGCCTGGGTGAGCACGAACGTGGCCAACCTGGCCCACCACCCGCTGGGCTCGCTGGCCGTCTCCGCGCTCGTCCCCGACTCCTATCCGCTGGTGTGGGTGGGACTGGCGGTGGTGGCGCTGCTCCCCGTCAACGCGCTGCTGGGCAACCGGCGGACGGCGGTGCTGTTCGTCCTCCTGCACGTGCTGGGGACGCTGGTCAGCGAGGGCGTCGTCGCCTGGCGCCTCGCGCACGGGACGCTCCCCGAGGCGGCCCGCCACCAGCTCGACACCGGCCCCTCGTTCGTCCTCGTGCCCGGCCTCGTCCTGGTGATCGTGTTCGGGACGTGGTGGTGGCGTCCGGTGGCGGCGGCCGGGCTGTGGGCCCTCTGGCCGTACCTGTTCGAAGGGCTCGGCCAGCTGGACGTCGCGGCCGTCGGGCACGTCACCGTGATGGTGCTGGCCGTCCCGCTCTTCCTGCTCCTGCGCCGCCGCCTCGCCCTGCCGTCCCCGGACGTGCCGGACGGCGCGGCACCGGCGGACGCACCGGCCGCCGAGCCGTTGGCTCCTTAGCCGCGATCCGGAGCCGCGATCAGTAGCCGCGATCCGCCGACGCGGAGAACAGGTGTGAACTTCGGCCGTCCGGGGGACGGCGCTCCGTCGCGAGAGGGATATCCGGGGCGATACCGGGGACTACGTTTCGATCATGACGTTTTGGATCGGTTTCGTCCTCGGGTCAACGCTGATCACCGGGTTCCTCGCCTTCGGCGCCAGGCGGCTGCTCAACACCCGGTTCTCCTTCGTCCGGACGATCCTGGCGGCGGCCGCGGGAGAGGCCGTCGCGAGCCCCGTCCTCAAGGGGCTGATGCGCGGGCTCGATCCGGACCGGCCGAACTTCACCGCCACGATGTGGTTCACCGTCCTCGGCTGGGGATGCGCGCTGCTGGTGGCGATGCTGGTCCTGGTCGTGTGGGAGGCGTTCGTCCCGACCGGCTCGGTCCCGTCGCCGCTGCTGTGGGTGCGGTCCCTGCGCGCGCGAGCCGCGCGCACCCGCCGCTACTGGCAGATCACCCGGATCTTCGTGCGCGCCGGCCTCGGACCGTACCTGCGCGGACGGGCCCGGCCGGACGACGAGTCCCGCTCGCGCCCCCTGGCGCGGTCGCTGGTCAAGGCGCTCGACCGGGGCGGCGTCACGTTCGTGAAGCTCGGCCAGGTGCTGTCGACGCGGCGCGACGTCCTGCCGGAGGAGTTCGTCACCGAGCTGGGGCGGCTGCGCGACCGCGCCGCGCCGGTCCCGTGGGAGGACATCGAGCGGGTGCTGCGGGACGAGCTGGGCGCGCCGGTCGAGGAGGTGTTCGCCGAGTTCGACCGCGAGCCGCTGGCCGCCGCGTCCGTCGCGCAGGTCCACGCGGCGCGGCTGCGGACCGGCGAGGACGTCGTGGTCAAGGTGCAGCGGCCCGGGGTGCGGACGGTCGTCGAGCGCGACCTCGACATCGTCCGGCGCCTGGCCCGGACGCTGCACGCGCGCGCCGACTGGGGGCACTCCCTGGGGCTGGTGGCGCTGGCGGACGGCTTCTCCACGGCGCTCCGCGAGGAGCTCGACTTCCGCATCGAGACGCGGAACATGGCGGCGGTCTCGTCCGCGCACGCGAGTTCCTGGGGGCACCACTACAGCAGCAGCCACATCCCCGCGGACACCAGCCGCCGCGCCCCGCAGGACGACCCGAGCCGCACCCGGCAGGACGGCAGCGTCCGGATACCGCGCCCGTACGAGGACCTGTGCACCGCCCGCGTCCTCGTCATGGAACGGCTCGCGGGGGTGCCGCTGACCCAGGCGGGCCCGCTGCTCGCGGCGCGCGGGCTGGACCGCGCGGCGCTCGCCCGCGACCTGCTGGACGAGATGCTCCGGCAGATCATGCTCGACGGCGTCTTCCACGCCGACCCGCATCCGGGGAACCTGCTGCTGCTCGACGACGGCCGGCTCGGAATGATCGACTTCGGCTCGGTGGGGCGGCTGGACGGCGAGCTGCGCGCCTCCCTCGGCCGGATCCTGATGGCGGTGAACCGGGCGGACCCGGTCGCGCTGACCGACGCGCTGCTGGAGGTGACGGCCCGCCCGGACGAGCTGGACGAGCAGGCGCTGGAGCGCGCGCTCGGCGCGTTCATGGCGCGGCACCTGGCCACCGGGCAGACCCCGAACCCGGCGATGTTCACCGAGCTGTTCCGGGTGATGACGCGGTTCTCGCTGGCCGTCCCGGCGGAGTTCGCGGCGGTGTTCCGGGCGCTCGGGACGCTGGAGGGCGGGCTGACCGAGCTCGCGCCCGGCTTCGACATGGTCGG
>NZ_JBFAOF010000379.1:0-6387 GCF_040675125.1 Spirillospora sp. NPDC049652
CGGCCACCGGGTCGGCGACCATGCAGGTCACCGCCATCAGCACGGCCATGAGGCCGCCCAGCCATGCCGGTGGACGCGCTTGCGGGCCCCCTGGTCTGATCCTCGTGCCGGCCTGGTGCATCCTCATCGCGCATCCCCCGATTGACGCTCACTGTGATGGGAAACCGGGCCGGTCGCGACGGTTCTGGCGCGGTGTCCGCCTCGGCGTCCGACCCTCCGGACGCGGTGGCGGGACCAGCCCTTGTGGCTTTTCGTGATCAGATCATCGCTGACGGCGATTCTGGCGGACGTCAAGCAACGACATTCGATCAGTCCGGGTTGCCCAACTAATGATCATCAAAATCGGAGAACGCCACCCATGCCGACACCGCCCGTGAAGGCGTGGCATGCCGGGGCCGGGCTGGGGCCGGGGCCGGGGCTGGGGCCGGGGACGGGGAGCGGCCCGCGACGAGGCCGGTGGAGGTCACCGGTTCCTCGGCGCGGGCCGCCGGCGGCTCGTCAGGAAAGGACGATGCCGCTGTAGTAGTGGGTCAGGATGGTCCGGAAGCCCTGGCCCGCGTTCGCGAGGTCACGCGAGCCGTACTGGGACATCCAGTCCCCGTCCACCCAGGCTCCGCAGGCGGTCGAGGTCGAGCAGTAGTGGGCCATCAGGATGCTCCCGCTCCGGGTCATCCGCGTGGACCAGGTGCGCTGCACGGCGGCGGTCGTCGAGGACTGGGCCGTGCCCGGCTTGTAGACCTGGTCGCCGGTGTCGTCCCGGACGTCGTAGCACTGCCCGCTCGACGTCTTCCGGGTCGAGTGCAGCGCCCAGTACCAGGCGTAGCTCTTGACGGCCATCGCCCCGGCGTCCAGCGACGCGCTCGGCCAGCTCGGTATCCACTCGTTCGGGAGGACGTTCTCGACGTAGGTCTGGAAGCCGACACGGTCGACCCGTCCCAGTCCGACCCGGTACACCAGGATCGTGCTCGGCAGGGTGGTGTTGCTGCCGTCGGTCTGGCATCCCGTCGGCCCCGACGCGAGGAGCTGGTGCGAGGCGTTGTTGTTCTTGAGCGTGGCATTGAGATTGCCGCTCGCGCCGGGGGCGAAGTCCTGGCTCGCTCCGCCGTAGCCGCTGTTGTAGTAGACGCGGACGGTCGAGCCCGTGCGGTTCCATACCGAAGCCGCGTTGTTCTTCACGCATACGCCTTGGCCGGCGCCCGCGCTCTTGAAGTCGTAGCAGGACGGCTGGGTCGTCCCGTAGTCGGAGATCGACCCGGTGAAGTCGGAGAGCGAACCGGCCAGGTCGCTGTTGTAGTAGTAACAGAATTCGCCGCTGTCGCAGACGCCGTCACGTCCCGCCGCGGACACCGGGCCCGCCACCGCGGCGGCCCCCGCGAAGGCCGATCCGGCGACGGCGAGAATGGCGAGCGCCTTTTTGAGGAAGGTCATTCCAGGCTCCTAGAAGTGGAGCATGTACTGGAAGTCGGACTGGGCGCTGCTGACGTGGAGATGGGAGCGCGTCCCGTACGCGAGCGGGTTGTTCCAGTTGTACTCCTCGACGTCGAACGAGCCGTCGGAGTAGACCCTGTTCACGTACGCGACGTGGCCGACCTTGTGGACGTCGTTGACGGCGATCGCGCCGACCGTGGGCGCGGTGTTGACCGACACGCCGACCCGGCGCGCGGCGTCGTCCCAGGTGCCGGCGTTGCCCCAGGTCGTCCCGCCCCACGAGTTGCTGAAGTTCGGGACGCCGAGCCGGCTCGCGATGCGGTAGGCGGCGAACGCCGTGCAGTTGTTCTGCGCGAAGCCCCGCGCGTTTCCGTCATAGTCGTTGCGCGGCGTCTCCCCACCCGAGGTGCCCAGGAAGAGGTGCGAGGCGTTGTTGTTCTTGAGAGTGGCATTGAGGTTGCCGCTCGCGCCGGGAGCGAAATCCTGGCTGGCTCCACCGTAGTTGCTGTTGTAGTAGACGCGGACGGTCGAGCCCGTGCGGTTCCATACCGATGCGGCGTTGTTCTTCACGCATACGCCTTGGCCATTGCCGGCGCTCTTGAAGTCGTAGCAGGACGGTTGCGTCGTCCCGTAGTCGGCGAGTGAGCCGGTGAAGTCGGAGAGCGAACCGGCCAGGTCGCTGTTGTAGTAGTAGCAGAACTCGCCGCTGTTGCAGACCCCGTCACGACCCGCCGCGGAGGCGTGGGAGGCGGTGGCCACAAAGGGGACGGTGATGGACAGCGCGGCGCCGGCAATGGCGAGCGTCCTACGTACGTACGACATTTTTCCCTCTTTCGCGGAGTGATCGGCCCTTGGGGGAAGTGGCCGATGATCGGGGGCGACGATCGGAGGGTGGGACCGAACGGGACGGGGATCGGCAGGGGGCGGTGTCCGGCAGCGAGCGGTGCTCGGCAGGGGCGGTGTTCGGTGAGGGCGGTGTTCGGTGGGACGGTGGCGCTTCGGGCGCCCGGTCAGTGCGTGCGCTGGTAGTCCTCCCAGGTCTGGATGGGGATGCGCGGCCCGTCGTCCGGGGCGCGGTTGGCGAGGCCGTTCATGCCGAGGTAGTAGTCGCCGACCTGGTGCTGGGCCTCGGCGGCCAGGTCCGTGTCACTGATCGCGGCCGCGTGGATGTGCCACGGCCAGTCGCCCTGGGTCGGGTTGCGGACCCAGGCGGCGAACCCGACCTGCCGCAGGACGCGGGCGACGTTGGTGCGGGTGGTGGCGGACATGCCGTCCACGTTGACGTCCACGACGCCGCCGCCGTCGTGCGTCCCTGCGGACGTCGGGTCGCCACCGGGGTTGTAGGAACCCTGGTCCAGGACGAGGGTGAAGCCGAGCAGCCGTTCGGCCTCGGTGAGCATCGCCTGGGTGCGGGCGTCGACGGTGTACCCGTCGCGCTGGACCTTCGCGCCCGCGCCGATCGTCCGGATGACGGTGAAGCGATTCTGCCCGAGCGTGGTCAACGACGTCTTGCCGGGCAGCCCGTTCGCGTCCAGGCCGCTGTAACCGAGCGAGCGCTGGAAGGCCGCGTACGCGGAGATGGTCGTCGTCCCGAAGTAGCCGTCGACCCAGCGGGCGTCCAGCAGTCCCTTGGCCTGCAGCGCCTGCTCGACGGCGAGGACGGAGTCCTTCGCGCCCGGGGTCAGGGTGCTGTCGGCGCGCCGGGGGTCGATCTGGGCGGCCAGGACGGTGGCCTCCATGTCGACGGCCGGCAGCACGGTGACCTGGGGGGACGTCCCCTTCGGGGCGGCGGCCGACGCGTGCGCCGCGCTCAGGGCCAGGCCGCCCGAGACCGTGGCGGTCGCGAGCAGTGCGGCGAGGGCGCTCCGGGTCTTGATCATCTTCATGTGCGGGGGTGTTTCCTTCCGTTCGGGGAGAGGGCGTGTGTCAGGAGAGGAAGGTCAGCAGCGGACGTCGGTGGCGGCGCTGGCCCGGTCCGGGTACCAGCCGACGGCGACGGTGCACTCGCTGAGGGTGGCCGCGCCCGCCGACCATGCTTCGACGACCTTGCCCGGGCAGCGGAGGTCCACGAGGTGGCGGCCCGCCGAGTCGACGGTCGCGATGGAGACGCAGACGTCCCAGGTGCTGTGCGACGAGCGGTAGCCGTCCCACACGTACATGTAGCCGTAGTTCTTCCCGCAGCCCTTGAACTGCTTGACCGACGCGAAGGTCTGGCCGTCCAGGTACACGTACGCGGTCTGGCCGATCTGGACGGTGCTGGAGCAGCCGGGCGCCTGCTCGGCGTGCGCCGCCGGGCTGAGGAAGCCGAGCGCCAGCGGGGTGGCCATCGCGGCGCCGAGCGCCGCACGGGTGACGAACCTCATGACAGGGTCCTTTCGGGTGAGGGGCAGCCGCACCGCGGCCCGGTCGGGGGACCGGGCGGTGCGAGGACTCTCCCTTTCGGAGGCCGGGCCCTCCAAAGATCCAGGAGGGGGGTTCCGAAAACCTGCCGTCGCGCTTCCTCTCGGCTACCGCTGGGCGTGCGAAGGGGAAGCGTTACCTTCTGCCTCCTACCGTTCGGCTACCGGTCCCAGCGCGGCCATGAGCCGGTCCAGATCGTCGGCGGCCGACCGGTTTCCGATCTCGCGATAGATGGTCCGGGCCGTCAGGTAAGACGCGTGTGCCTCCTGGTCCCGTCCGCACATGCGCAACGCCTCCGCGAGCCACGCGTGCACCTGCGCGAGGAAGTGGGGGGACGGCGACGAACGTCCCAGCTCCCGCGCGCTGTCCAGGTGGACGATCGCCTGCGCCAGCGCCCGTTCGGCCAGGCCGAAAGCCTCGTCATGATCACCGAACCGGGGGCCGCTCCCGTATTCGTGTTCGGGCTCAGGGGCGGGGGCGGGATCATGGCGGGGCTCGAACTCGGCCTCGGGCTTGATGATCGCCAGGTGGCGCGCAGCCATGGTCTGCTCAGGGGACGTTCCGCAGCGCGCGGCGCGGTCCAGACTCCGTCCCATCACGGCGGCGGATTCGGCGAATCGCTCCTGTTCGTCCTGGTCAGGGACGAGTTCTCGTTCGGGGCGGACGGCGGTGAGGCCGTCAGTGGCGCGTTCCAAGACATCCCGGGCAGAACCGAGGGCGGCGGACGTCTCGCGGCGTCGCCCGGCGGCCCGCAGGACGGAGGCGCGCGTAGCGAGGGCTTCCGCCTCCGCCACGTGGCAGCCGAGGTCACGGAATGCCGTCACGGCGAGTGCCGCTTCCCGCAGCGCGCCGTCGATGTCGCGGTGCGGCAGGCACCGCGCCAGGCCGAGGCGCGTGGTGGCCTCCCCGATCGCGTCCCCGGCCTCCAGACAGAGTCGCAAGGCCATGCGGTGCGTCCGCTCCCAGTCGCCGTACTGGCCTCTGACCTCGAAAAACTCCACCAGGTGGTGGCAGATGCCCCAGGCTGTCGCGGTCAGGCCGCCTTCACACGCCTGCGCGACCGCCATGCTCAGCGCGTGGCGTTCCTCGTCGTACCAGAGCAGCGGCTCCGAGACGATCTCTTCCGCCTCGCTCTCCGACAGGCCCGAGTAACCCTGTATGGCAGACGCCGGGGGCGCGTGGAGAGTCCACCCCGAAATCGCCATCGGAGCGGATTCCGGGCTCGCTTGAGGAGCCGAATGCCATGACAGACGCGTTCCGGTGCGGGCGGCGCGGGAATCGGCCAGGCGTGCGAGCCGCAGCCAGGCGTCACTGACGCGAGCCAGCGCGGCCCGCTGGAGTTGCGGCGGTTCTTCGGCCAGGCACTCCCTCGCGTACAGCAGCACCAGGTCGTGGAAACGGAGGCGCAGCCGTCCGCCCCGACCGCTTCGCGCGACTTCGAGGAGCTGAGCGTCTATAAGCGCCTCGACGAGATCCTCCGCCTCGCCGACCGGCACCCCCAGCAGCGGACCGAGGACCCACGCCCCGAACTCGGGGACCTGGACGAGGCCGAGCAGGCGGAAAGCCCGACGCTGCGCTTCGTCCAGGCCGTCGTGGCCGACGGCGACGCTCGCCCGCACCTCCAGGTCGCCGAACGCGAGCTCGTCCAGGCGGCGGTGTTCGTCGGCGAGCCGGGCCGTCAGCCGGGAAAGGGGCCAGTGCGGACGGCTGGCCAGGCGGGCCGAGGCGACCCGCACCGCGAGCGGGAGGTGGCCGCACAACCGGGTGATCTCGCGGGCCTCCTCCGGCTCGGCGGCCACCCGCTCCCGGCCAACGATGGCCTCGATGAGCCCGACGGCCTCCTCGGTCCCGAACACCTCCAGGTTCAGCACGTGCGCGCCGCCCAGCCCGGACAGCCGGGACCGGCTGGTGATCAGCACCGAGCAGGTCGGGGAGCCGGGCAGCAGTTGCCGCACCTGCGCCTCGTCCGCCGCGTTGTCGAGCAGGAACAGCATCCGCCGTCCGGCCGTCCGCGACCGGAACAGCTCACCGAGCTCGTCCGGGTCCCGGGGCAGCGCGCCGTCCTCGACCCCGACCGCCCGCAGGAACCGGCGCAGGACGTCGTGCGGGTCGGTGGGACGGGAGTCGTGTCCGCGAAGGTTCACGTGCAGGCGGCCGTCCGGGAAGTCCGGTTCCATGTCGTGGGCGGCCTGGAGCGCGAGGGCGGTCTTCCCGACCCCGCCCTTTCCGGAGACCACCAGCACCGGGACGGCGAGGCGCTCCGCCGCGTCGCGGGCGAGCCGCGAACGGACCCGGTCCATCTGCGTCTCGCGGCCGGTGAAGTCACCGATGGCGGCCGGAAGGTTCACCGGCCGGGGCGCCACCCGGCCGGGCGCAGCGTTCCGGGACGGCTCGTCCGGGCTCGAACGCACTTCCGCGCCGGACGGCGTCACCACGAGTCCCGCGCGACCGCCGTCCAACGGCGACACCGCGAGCGCCGAGCCGCCGTCGAACGGCGTCACCGCGAGCGCCGAGCCGCCGTCGAACGGCGTCACTCCCAGTCCCGGGCCGGTGTCGAAC
>NZ_JBFAOF010000380.1:0-6386 GCF_040675125.1 Spirillospora sp. NPDC049652
GTGCGCGTCCCCGCCCGGCGCCAGCTGCGCCAGCAGGTCGCGCAGGGGGCCCGCCGCCTCGCGGCCCGCGTCGCGCAGGATCAGCCGGGCCGCGTGCACCGCCGACCGCTCCGCCCGCGGCGCGTCCCCGAGCGTCTGGAACGCCGCCATCGCGGCCCACGCCCGCCGCGCCGCCTCACCGGCGATGCCGGCCTCCGCCAGCACCTCGGCGGCCGTCGCGGCCAGCTCCGCCGCGGCCGGGCCCGGCGGCAGCGCCGCGGCCGCCTGCTCGGCCGCCGCCAGCACCTCCAGCGCCCGGTCCGTGCGGCCCTGCGCCGCCAGCGCGTGCGCCTGCCGGGCCCGCGCCAGCACCGCCAGCGGCAGCTCGCGCCGCTCCTCCAGCACCGCGGCCGCCTCCGCGTACGCGGCGACCGCCTCGTCGGCACGACCCGTCCGGTCGTACCGCCGCGCCCGCTCCAGCAACGCCCGTGGGTCGATCATGGCGGTCAGCGTAGCGGCAGCCGCTCGACCTCCACGCGGGTGTCGTGGAACACCGGTCCCGCGCCGAGGTCGGTGGCCCGCTCGGCGACCACGGCGTTGGCGTTCGCGCCGCCGGACAGCCGCGGCCAGTGGCCCTTGGTCGTCGCCGCGACCCCCGGCCTGACCTCGTCGGTCACCGCCACGACCGCCTCGAACGCCCCGCGGTCGTTGCGGACCCGCACCCGGTCGCCGCCGGCCAGGCCCCGCGCGGACGCCTCGTCCGGGTGCAGCCGCACCACCGGCCCGCCCTCCGCGCGGCGCCGCAGCTCCGCGTTCTCCCCGAACATGCTGTTGAGGAAGAAGTGCGACGCGGCCGAGATCAGGATCAGCGGGTAGCGCCCGGCGAGTTCGGCGTCCGCGCCCTCCGCGGACGGCACGTACCCCGCGAGCGGGTCGTGCCCGAGCGCCGCCGCCGTCTCGGACCGGAACTCCAGCCGCCCCGAGGGCGTCGGGAATCCGTCGGCGTACGGGACGAACGGGTCGGGGACCGCCAGCCGGACGAACCCCTCCTTCTTCAGCCGGTCCAGCGTGATCCCGGCGAGGTAGGGATGTCCGCCGGACAGCGCCTGCTCGGCCAGCTCCTCGTCCGACTCGTGCAGCGCCGGATCGGTCAGCCCCATGCGCCGCGCGAGCCGCCGGAACGTCTCGGTCGTCGGCAGGCACTCGCCCGGCGGCGCCACCGCCGGCTCGTTCCACGCCAGGTACAGGTGCCCGTAGCCGTCGTGCAGGTCGGCGTGCTCGTGCTGCATCGTGGCGGGCAGGACGATGTCGGCGTACGCGGCGGTGTCGGTCGGGAACTGCTCCACGACCACGGTGAACAGGTCGTCGCGCAGCAGGCCCTCCCGCACCCGGTTCTGGTCCGGCGTGCTCGCCGCCGGGTTCGCGGCGATCACGAACAGCGCCTTCACCGGCGGGTCGTCCAGCTCCAGCAGCCCCTCCGCCAGCCGCGACATCGACAGCCGCCGCACCGGCCCCGGCCGCAGGTCGTCGCGGAACAGCGCCTCCCGGTTCAACGGGACGTGCCCGGACGTCGAGTACGTCAGCCCGCCTCCGCGCAGCCGCCAGTCGCCCGTCACGCCGGGGAGGCACGCCAGCGTCCGCAGCGCCGATCCGCCGCCGCCGTGCCGCTGCAGGCCCTGGGTCGCCCTGATCGCCGTGGGGCGCGTCCGCGCGATGCGCTCGCCCAGCGCCGTGATCCGCTCGGCCGGGAGCCCGGTGACCTCCGCCGCGGCCTCGGGCGTGAACCGCTCGACGCGCTCCCGGAACTCCTCCCAGCCGAGCGTGTGGTCCCGCAGGAACTCCTCGTCCTGGGCCCCCAGCCGCACGATCACGTTCATCAGCGCCAGGGCCAGCGCCGCGTCCGTCCCCGGGATCGGGGCCAAGTGCTCGTCGGCCTGTTTGGCTGTCCGCGTCGCCACCGGGTCGATCGCCACGACGTACGCGCCGTCGCGCCGCGCCGCCTGCACGAACTTCCACATGTGGTGGCCGCTGGTCAGCGTGTTCGTCCCCCACAGGATGATCAGCCGGGCGTGCGCCAGGTCCTCCGGGTCGATGCCGCCGGCCGACCCCATGACCAGCTCCTGGCCGGCGTTGCCCGCCGCCGAGCACAGGTCCGCCCGGTGCGCCGACGCGCCCAGCGTGTTGAAGAACCGCCGTCCGGCCTGCCCTTCCAGGCCCTGGACGTAGCCGAGCGTGCCCATGCCCCAGTACGGCCACACCGACTCGCCGCCGTGCCGCTCGACGATCTCGCCGAGCCGCGCGGCGATCTCGTCCAGCGCCTCGTCCCACGAGATCCGCTCGAACCGGCCCTCGCCCTTGGCCCCGACGCGCCGCAGGGGGTGCAGGATCCGGTCGTCCTGCCCGGCCCGCTCCAGCCACCGGTTGACCTTGGTGCACAGCGCGCCGCGCGTGTACGGATGGTCCGGGTTGCCGCGCAGCCCGACCGCCTGCCCGTCGCGGACGGTCACCACCCAGGAGCATCCGTCCGGGCAGTCCAACGGGCAGGCGCCCAGCACCTTCAGCTCGGACATGCGCCACCGATCCTTCCGAACACGACGTCACGCACAGTCTGCTGCATGGGAGACAGGAGCGTCACCTTGGGACGGACGTGACGCAGTCCTCGGGCCCGGCCGGCCGGCGGGCGTTTTGGGGCTGGGCAAGGGCCGGGGCATAGGGGAGGGTGCTGGCATGCCGGAGATCAGGATTTCCAGTGACCTGCCCGCGTACCTGGCCGTGCCGGAGGGGGAGGGGCCTTGGCCGGCCGTCGTCCTGCTGTTCGAGTCGTTCGGGGACAACGCGGACATGCGGGCCCAGGCCGACCGGTTCGCGGAACGGGGCTACCTGGCGGTGCTGCCCGACCTGTACGGCGGGCGGCACTGGCTGCGGTGCGTCCGCAAGGCGTTCCGGGACCTGCTGGCCCGGCGCGGGCCGACGTTCGCGCGGATCGAGGCCGCCCGGCGCTGGGCGGCCGAGCGGGACGACTGCACCGGCCGGGTCGGGGTCGTCGGCTTCTGCCTGGGAGGCGGGTTCGCGCTGGTGGCGGCGGCGAAGCTGGACTTCCAGGCGGCGGCGGTGAACTACGGGATCGTGCCGCGGCACGCCGAGCGGGTGCTGGCGGGCGCGTGTCCGATCGTCGCGTCCTACGGGGGCGAGGACCGGTCGCTCCCCGGGGCGGCGGCGAAGCTGGAGCGGGCGCTGACCGTGCTGGACGTCACCCACGACGTGAAGGAGTACCCGGGCGCGGGGCACAGCTTCCTCACCGAGTCGGACGAACTGGTGCCCGCGCCGCTGCTCGCTGTCGCCAGGGTCGGGCTCGGGCTGGGGAAGGGCAAGGAGCAGGCCCCGGAGGCGTGGGAGCGGATCTTCGGGTTCCTGGACGGGCGGCTAGAAAACGGATCTACAACGTAAAGGCCGCGGCCGGATCGGTCGGCGGGCCGGTGGTTGGGGGTTCAGTGTCAGCCGCCGGAGACGGCGGGCAGGACGTGCAGGTCCGCCCCCGCCGCGAGCGGCGTGGCGAGCAGCGCCAGGTCGCGGACGTTGTCGGCGCCGACGAACACGTTCACGTGCGGACGCAGCGCGCCGGTCTCGTCGCGGACGCGCCGCCCGACGGCGGGCAGGGCCGCGTCCAGGGCGGCCAGGGCGTCGCCGACCGTCGCGTCCGGCGGCAGGTCGAGGGGGACGGCGGCGGGCGCTCCCGCGAGGTCGCGCAGCGCGCCCGGCAGCCGGACGGTCACGTTCACCGGCTGACCGCGCGCACGCACAGCACGTCGGGAAGGTGCCGGACGGCCTCGGTCCAGGTCTCGCCGTCGTCGCGGGAGGCGTAGACGCAGCCGTCGCGGGTGCCGAAGTAGATCCCGGCGGGGTCGAGGGTGTCGGCGCACATGGCGTCCCGCAGCACCGAGGCGTAGCACGGCCCCTCGGGCAGGCCCTTGTCGAACGCCCGCCAGCTCTCGCCCGCGTCGTCCGACCGGTGCACCTGGTAGCGGTGCCCGGCGGGGGAGCGGTCGGAGTCGGCGTTCAGCGGCAGGACGTACAGGGTGTCGGGCCGGTGCGGGTGGACGACCAGGGGGAAGCCGAAGTCGGCGGGCAGCCCCGCGTCGATGCGGGTCCAGGCGGCCCCGGCGTCGTCGCTGCGGTAGACGCCGCCGTGGTGCTGGAGGAACATCCGCTCGGGACGGCTCGGATGCAGGTCGACCTTGTGCACGCACTGGCCGAACGCGGGCGGCGGGTCGGGCAGGAACTCGGCGGCGATGCCGTGGTTGCGGGCCTCCCACGTCGTCCCGGCATCGGTGCTGCGGTAGACGCCGGCGGCGGAGACCGCGATGGTCACCGTGGCGGGGTCGACGGGGTCGGGCAGGACGGTGTGCAGGCACTGGCCGCCCGCGCCCGGCTTCCAGAACGGCCGGTGCGGATGGTTCCACAAGCCTTCGACCAGGCGGAACGTCATGCCGCCGTCCTCGGAGCGGAACAGCGCGGCGGGTTCGGCGCCGGCGTAGACGACGTCCGGCTCGGTGGGGGAGAAGCGGAGCTGCCAGACGGAGCGGAGCGCGGCTCCGGTGTGCTCGGGGAAGGCGATCGGGGCGGCGCCGGCGTCGCGGGCGGGTTCGGTCCAGGTGCGCCCGAGGTCGTCGGAGACGGCGATGGACACGCCCCAGAACGGGCTGTCGACGGCGGCGAGCAGCCGTCCGGTGCGCGGGTCGGCGGCGACGGCGGCGACGGGGGAGGTGGTGAACAGCAGCGGATCGGCGTCCCAGCCGTCACCACCGCGGCGGGGCCGCGCGACGACCATGCCCTTTCGGGTGCCGATGACGAGCGCGTGGTCGACCACTGGTCCTCCCGGGTGCAGGTTCCTTGCCGGGGATGCTCGCACGCGGACCGTCACGGCCGTCCCAAGCGCGGCGAACAGGGGGGCGAAGAATCCGCGGGGCCGCGCGGAACGCGCATTACCCCCGAGGTCATCGGCTTCGTGACATAAGGGTCGGTAACGTCTGCGGCGTGATGATGACCACCGCGTACTCCGAGTCCGCCGCCCCCACCTCCTCCCTCGGCGACGTCCGCCCGATCGGCGAGCAGCTGCGCGCCTGGCGGCAGCGGCGCAGGCTCAGCCAGCTGGAGCTGGCGTCCGAGGCGGACGTGTCGACCCGGCACCTGAGCTTCGTCGAGACCGGCCGCTCGGCCCCGAGCCGCGAGATGGTGCTGCGCCTCGCCGAGCACCTCGACGTGCCGCTGCGCGACCGGAACCTGCTGCTCGTCGCGGCCGGCTACGCCCCGGTGTACGCCGAGACCCCGATGGAGGAGCCGCGGATGGACGCGGTGCGCGGGGCGCTGCGGCAGGTGCTGGACGGCCACCAGCCCTACCCGGCGGTGGTCGTGGACCGGTTCTGGAACCTGGTGGACGCCAACGAGGCGGCGTCGATCTTCACCGACCTGGCGCCGCCGCACCTGCTGGAGCCGCCGCTGAACGTGCTGCGGCTGAGCATGCACCCCGACGGCATCGCGCAGAACATCATCAACCTGGGCGAGTGGCGCGCGCACATGGTGGACCGGGTGCGGCGGCACGTCGCGCTCACCGCCGACCCGGCCCTGGAGCGGCTCTACAAGGAGCTGCGCGACTTCCCCGGCTCGGACCCGCTGGAGGAGGCGGCCGTGCCGTCCACGGGCCACGACGTGTTCGTCCCGCTGCGGATCCGGGCGGAGGGCGCCGAGCTGTCGTTCTTCAGCACCATCGCCACCTTCGGCACCCCGGTGGACATCACGGTCGCCGAGCTCGCGATCGAGTCCTTCTACCCGGCGGACGTGACGACGTCGGAGTTCCTGCGGGCGCGGGCCGGCTGGTGACCTTCCGAGGCTGACCTGGACGCGATCGGGCACGTCGCGGCGGGCTCCTCCTCCCCCTGCCTCCCGGAGTTGCCGGTGCGGGCGCGGGTGAGGGCGTCTTCCTGCCGTTCGGCCTCTCTCAGGTCGTGGTGGATCCGCTCCGGCGGGACGCCGAGGTCCCGGAGCCTGGCGGCGGTCGCGCGGATCATCGCCGCCGGGCCCGCGAGGTAGACCTCGTGCTCTGACCAGTCGCCGAGCCGTTCCAGGGCCTCGGCGACGGCCGCGCCCCGGGGGCGGCCTCCGTCCGGGGCGTCCGGTTCATCCGCTTCGTTCGGGGTGACCTCGTCCGAGACGACCGGCACGACGTGCAGCCCGGGGTAGGCGGCTTCGAGCAGCCGCAGTCCGGGCAGGTCGTACAGGTCGCGTTCGGTGCGGACGGCGAGGACCAGGTGCACCTGCCGATGCCGTCCGGACGAGCCGGACGCCGCGGACGCCGCGGACGAGCCGGACGCCGCGGCGTGCTCGGCGATCGCCCGCAGCGGCGCTAGCCC
>NZ_JBFAOF010000381.1:0-6380 GCF_040675125.1 Spirillospora sp. NPDC049652
CTGCCGTCGGCGCCCGGCGAGAACGCGACCACGGCACCGGAGGCGGCGACCGCGGCAAGGGCCGGGACCAGGAATCTGCGGGACTTCGCGAAGGTCGTCTTCATGGGCCGGACGCTAGTTCCGGCCGGCCGTCCGGCACGATACAGCGGGCCGCCCGCCCGTTGGTACAGCCCGCTGTAGTGCTCACTCGCCCGCGGGCGGCGGATAATGATCCCCCGTTCGACGTCACGAGGAGGTGCGGCATGCGTGTCCGTGCGCTGTTGTCCGGTTCGGCCTATGCGCTGGGCATGCTGGTCACTTCCGCGGCCACGGCGCTCGCCTTGCCGGTGCTGCTCTTCCCGGGGGCGGCGCGGGGGTGGGCGGGACGGCACCGGCGGTGGGCCGGCAGGCTCCTCGGCGTTCCCGCCGACGAGCGTCCGTCCGGCCGGAGGGCTCTCGCCTGGTCGCTCGCGCACATCGCCGTGGGGCTCCCCCTCGGACTTGCCACCCTGCTGTGCCTGGGCAACATCGTGGTCGGGGCGGTGGCCATGACGTCGTGGTGGGCTTTTCCCACCGACGACCGCCCCACCCTGTTCTCGCTGCTCGACGTCCATGTGAACGACTGGACGACCGCGCTGCTCGGCGGGACGGTCCAGATCGCCGTCCTCGCGGCGGTGGCGTGGTGGGGGGTGCCGGTGCTGGCGCGGCTGCACGCGCGGATGTCGCTGGCGGTGCTCGCGCCGTCGGCCCGGGAGGTGCTCACCGAACGGGTCGACGTGCTGACCCGGAGCCGGGTCGGCGTGGTCGACGCCCACGGCCTGGAGCTCCAGCGGATCGAGCGCGACCTGCACGACGGGACGCAGGCGCGCCTGGTGACCATCGCCATGCAGCTCGGCATCGCCCGCGAGTCCCTCGGGGACGAGCAGAACCCGGTGGCGACCCTGCTCGAACAGGCGCACGAGACGGCGGAGGAGGCCATGGCCGAACTCCGCGCGGTCCTGCAGACGATCTACCCGCCGATCCTCGCCGACCGCGGGCTCGACGGGGCGCTGACCGCCCTGGCCACCCGGTCCAGCGTGCCCGTCCGCATCGACCTCGCCGACGTGGGCGCGCTCCCGGCGACCGTGGAGGCGGTGGCCTACTACGTGATCGCCGAGGCGCTCACGAACGTGGCCAAGCACGCCGCCGCGTCCCGGGCGGACGTGCGGGTCGAGCGGGCGGGCGACGTGCTGACCATCGAGGTCACCGACGACGGGAAGGGCGGCGCGGACGAGGCGCGCGGCACCGGCATCACCGGGATGCGCCGGCGGGTCGCCGCCCTGGACGGCGCCGTCGGCCTCGCCAGCCCGCCGGGCGGCCCCACCGCCCTCACCGTCCGGATGCCGTGCGCATGGTGACCGCGCGCATGGTGACCGGGCGCATGGTGACCGGGCGCATGGTGACCATTCAGGAGGCAGCCCCGTGCGGGTCGTGATCGCGGAGGACAACGTCCTGCTGGCCGGCGGCCTGGAGCTGCTGCTGGCCGCCAAGGGCTGCGAGGTCGCGGCGGTCGTCGGCGACGGCGAGGCGTTCCTGGACGCCGTCGCCGAGCACCGCCCCGACATCGCCATCGTCGACGTGCGGCTGCCGCCGTCCTACCGCGACGAGGGGATCCACGCCGCGCTGCGGGCGCGCCGCGAGCACGGCGCGCTGCCGATCCTGGTGCTGTCGCAGTACGTCGAGCGCGACTACGCGGGCGAGCTCCTCTCCGACGGCCGCGGCGGCATCGGCTACCTTCTCAAGGACCGCATCGGCCGGGTGGCCGAGTTCGTCGACGCCCTCCGCCGCGTGGCGGCCGGCGGCACGGCCATGGACCCCGAGGTGGTGGCCCAGCTCCTCGCCCGCCGCGACGACCATCCCCTGGACACGCTGACGGCCCGCGAGCGGGAGGCGCTCGCCCTCATGGCGCAGGGCCACGACAACGCCACCCTCGCCGAGCGGATGCGCATCTCCGACAACGCCGTCCACAAGCACGTCGGGAACATCTTCGCGAAGCTCGGCCTGGCCCCGGACGACTCCGGACACCGCCGTGTGCTGGCCGTCCTCGCCTACCTGGACGGCACGTCCCGGGCCGCCGGGCCGGGCCCCGGCGCCGCCCGCTGACGCGGCGGGACGCTCAGGGGGTGTTGAGGGTGGCGACGCTCTCGAAGACCTTCATGTCGGCGGCCCAGTCCGAGTCGGGGCGGGGCCAGTGCAGGACGATGTCGGTGATGCCGAGCTCGGCGTAGCGTCCGGCCAGGTCGGCGTAGGACTCCGCCGACTCCAGCCACGGCTCGCCGGTGAAGCCGGTGAGCAGAAGGCGGCGCTGGGTGGACGGGTCGCGCCCCTCCTTCTCGCAGGCTTCGGCGAGCATGCCCAGCTGGACGCGCACCACCTCGTACGGATCGTCCGACTGGGGGCCCTTCGCGGTGGTGATCCACCCCTCGCCGTACCGCGCGGCGAGGCGCATGCCGCGAGGCCCGCCGGCCGCGACGAAGAACGGGACGCGCGGCCGCTGCACGCAGCCGGGTCCGGCGGCGAACTCCTGGGCGCTGTAGTACCGCCCCTCGTGGGTGGTCTCCGGACCGCGCAGCGCCCGGTCGAGCAGGTCGACCCACTCGGCGAACCGGTCGGCGCGCTCGCGGGGCGTCCAGTCCGGGCCGCCGAGCCGCCCGCCGTCGGACGTCCGGGACGCGCCGCCCGCGCCGATCCCCGCGGTGTAGCGTCCGCCGCTGATGTCGTCGATGGTCTTGACGGCGTGCGCGGTGGGCACCGGATGCCGGAAGTTCGGCGAAGTCACCAGCGTCCCGAGCCGGATCCGCGAGGTCACCGCCGCGGCCGCCGCCAGCGTGGTGTACGCGTCGTGCCAGGGCGTGTGGCCGCGCCAGGCCGTGTGGTCGTAGAGCCACGCGGTGTCGAACCCGAGCTCCTCGGCCCGCCGGAACAACTCCCCGGTGTCCCGCCATGACCGGATCGGCCACAGCACCGTCCCAAGCCGCACAGCCTCCACCCGTCCCCCTCGATCGTCATCGTCCAACTCGGGGCACATCATTCCAACCGGACATGGCGGCCGGCCGACCGCCCCGACCGGAACGACGTCCGCCGGAGCCGGGCGCGCCCCTCGCCCGCGCGCGGTGTCAAGGTGCGGCGGCACCGAATGCGACCGCCGGTGTGGTTCGGGTGGCCAAATTTCCTTCCGGGACGACCTTGGGTGGGCTCCGCCCCTTCCCTACCGGAAAGTAGGCACGCAAGCTCGGGGCGTTTGATGATCATCCCTTGAAGGAGGACCATCACGTGAGACGGAACGTCATCACGTCCGCCCGCCCCCGCGGGGCGCGGATCGGGCTGCGGGCCGCGGCCGTCCTGACCGGCGCGGCGCTCGCCGTGGCCGGGACGGGCACGGCGCGGGCCGACCAGACCGCCCGGCCCGTCCGGCCCAAGCCGCACGCGACATGGGAGGCCGTCGGGCCGAACTCGCTCGGCGGGTCCATCGGGCAGTCGCCGCGAAACCCCAATGAGCTCGCGCTCATGACCGACTCGCCGCAGTTGCTCTGGCTGTCGGAGGACCGCGGCGCGCACTGGCGGCTGCGGGACACGGTCCCCCGGCTGAACGGCTCCACCCGCTCCTTCGTCGTCGATCCCGCCGACCCCCGGCGGATGTACCTGCTGGTGGCGAAGGGGACCGGCTTCGGCACCTACGAGGGCTGGCTGATGCGCAGCACCGACCGGGGTCGCACGTGGCGGACGCTGCGCCACGACGCCCAGGACGGACCGCTCCAGCTCGCCGTGTCCGGTCGGACCGTCGTCACCGAGGGCCTCGACAGGATCGGGGTGAGCACCGACGGCGGGGACAGCTGGCGGGAGATCCAGCGGCCGTGGGAGCGCGGGAGCATGGCCGCGCCGATGCCCAAGCGGATGCTCAGCCTGGTCGGCGAGGACCTGTACGCGACGGCGACCGCGCCGGGCCAGGACCTCTGGGTGATCAGGGGGATCAACGGGGCCGCTCCCGTCCCGGAGCGCCTCGGCCGGCCGGGGAGGCAGAACGTCGACGAGGTCGCCGCCACCGGCTGGGGCGTCGTGGTGACGGCGGGGCACGCGCTCTACGGCACCTCCGACCAGGGGAAGACCTGGCGGACGCTCGTCACCGACAAGGCCGACTACCTCTACGGCCCGCAGATCTTCGGCGACGACGTGTTCGTGACCACCGCCAACAAGATCTACGTGAGTCGCGACCGGGGACGGACCTTCACCTCGTGGAACGTTCCGATCCCAGGCCAGGGAGTGGGCGAGGTCGCGCCGATGGGCGGCGCTCGCGGCACGACGCTCGTGTCGGACGGCTACCACGGCCTGTACACGACCACCAACGGCCGCGGCTACCGGCCGATCGGCGTGCCGAGCGAAACGGCCACGAACCTGCTCACCACCCGTGACGCGCGCGGCCGGGAGCTGCTGGTCTCCACCGGGATCTGGGACCTGTTCCACACTCCCCTGCCGACCGGCAAGGTCACCCCGGCCACCCGCCGCTGGGCCCGCGTCACCTCCGACACGCTGCACGCCTACCCCAAGATCGGAGTCTCGGCCAAGGACCCGCGGACGGTCTGGAGGGCCGAGGAGAACGGCCTGGCCACCGGGATCTACCGCAGCGCCGACGGCGGCGCGAGCTGGACCAGGAACAGCGTCATCGCCTCCGGCGGCAACCCGACCGCCCTGCTCGTCCATCCGGCCGACCCGCGCCGCGTGCTCGTCCTGTACTTCTCGTTCGACGGCTGGAGGATGCGCGGCAGTGAGGACGACGGCGCGACCTGGTGGACTGCCGAGCTGCCCGACGCGCCGTACGCGTCCCTGGCCGGAGACCCGAGCGACCCCCAGCGGATCTGGGTGGGCACCCGTCGGGGCCTGATGCGCTCCGATGACGGCGGCCGCACCCTGACGTCCTTGACCACCGACCCCTCGCCCCGGGTCTTCGTCGACCCGCGCGATCCGAAGCGCGTCCTCGCGGGCGGTTCGGACCTGCGGCTCAGCACCGACGGCGGCGCGACCTTCCGGACCGTCCAGCCCGCCGTAGGCGGAACGCTCGGCCAGGTGGTCGCCGACCCGCGCCGCCCGAGGACCCTGTACGCCGCCTGGGCCGGCGAGGACCGCACGGGCGTGTGGCGCAGCGACGACGCGGGCATCACGTGGCGCGACATCGGCAAGGGCCTTCCCAGCCCCGCCACGTCCTCCCTCGTCACCAGTTCCGACGGCCGCTGGCTGTTCGCCGGCACCAACTACACGGGAGTGCAGCGCCTCCCCCTCGGCTGACCGGGCCACGCCGGACGCCACCCCGCGGGATCATCCCCGCCTGGTGGCGTCCGGGTGGACGGTTGCGCGAGGGCTCAGCGGCGGAAGGTGTAGATCGTCGTGTTGACGTCGCAGGGGCTCGGCGGGACGACCGCGACACGCAGCCGTCCGCCGACCTGGTCGTAGTCGACGCCCTCGGTCTCGAACTCGCCCTTGCACTCGCTGATCAGCGGCACTTGCCCGAGCGACGTCACCCTGGCCGTGACGTCCCGTCCGTGCAGCGGCTCGGAGAGGGTGATCCGCAGCAGTTGCCTGGTCGTCGGGAACAGGTCCGTGCCGGTGTCGTCGGTCGCGCAGACCAGGGAGGTCGCCGTCACGAAGTCGCAGCCCTGGACGTCCCGGACAGGCCGGTCCAGTTTGATCTGCCCGGCGAGCGGGAGCGTCCCGCCGGTGCGCGGCGTCCGGTTGTTGAGGATGGGCGTCGGCAGCACGAGGAGGCGGTTCATGGTGCCCCACTCGCCGCTGACCAGCCACCGGCCGTTCGGCGTGACGGCGGCGTAGGAGTTGTTCATCATCTCGCCGGGCGCCAGCGGATGGACGTACCGGTAGCGCGCCCCGCCGGGCGTGGTGACGTAGAACATCTTCGCGGCGGGGTCGGCGGCGGTCCACTGGTAGGCGTCGAAGACGTATCCGCGCGCGGAGTCCGGGTCGCCCACGTGGCCCCAGCCCGCGGCCCTCAGCTCGTCCGGAACCGTGCCGTTCCCGGTGAAGTACAGCCCCTTCCCCCGGACGGTCGCGAGGCCCTGGTTGCTGGTGGCCGAAGGACGGCTCTCGCTTCCGACCGGCTTCCAGGGAGCGGTCCGGTGGGTGTCGGCCGCGACCGTTCCGGGGAGTGCGGCGGCGAGGACGGCGGCGGCCGCCGCGAGCGTCGCCGCGATGCGCGTGATCATGCCGGGCAGCGTCGCGGGCCCGCATGACCCGAAGGTGAATTCCGCACCCACAGCGGATGATCTTCGATGAATAGTCACCTCACGTATCCCTGGCCGTCGTTTCACGTCCCTACGGTCTGATTCACACCGGTTTTGGCAATGAGGAGACGTCCG
>NZ_JBFAOF010000382.1:0-6379 GCF_040675125.1 Spirillospora sp. NPDC049652
GTGTCGGCCCAGCTCGGCACGCTGGAAGCCGCCGCCCCGCACGCCGAGGGCCGCCGGGCCGCGCTCGGCGACCTGGTCACCTGCCTGCGCGCGGCCGGGACGCCCGGCGCGCGGACGTTCCTGCGCGGGCTCGCCGCGATCGGCCCGGCCGAGGTCCGCGGGGTCGCGGCGAAGGCGGCGGACGCGGTCCGCGCGGACGAGCCGTCCTGGGCCGGGGACCTCGGCGCGGTCACGCCCGGCCAGGTCTGGCTGATCCAGGAGGGCCCGCTCGACGGCGACCGGTTCGTCTGCGAGTTCCGCTACCCCGGCGGCCGCGACCTGCACGCGGTGGCCGTCCGGCTGAGCTACGGGGACGCACCGAGCGAGATCGTCCCGGTCGGGGACGTCCCGGCGCTGATGACCGCCGCCCGGCAGGCGATGCAGGCCGAGCTGTGCACCGTCCAGCCGTTCTCGCCCGCCGCCGTCGGCGAGCGCCTGCGCGCCGCCCTCGGCACCGGGCCCGGCGACGGGCGGGCCGTGCCGGACGAGTGCTACCCCGCGCTCGCCCTCGCCCGGCACCGGATCTCGCTGCTCCCCTGACCGTCCCCTCCCCCGGCCGGCCCCCCTAGCCGAGCCGGCGGTAGCGCCGCACCGCGAGCGGCAGGGACACCGCGGTGATCACCAGCGGCCAGGCCACGGCCAGCGCGAGCGCGTGCCGTCCGGGCCAGGAGTGGGACTCCCAGCCCGGCTGGCCGAACAGGTCGCGGCACGCGGTGACCGTGGCCGACAGCGGGTTCCACTCGGCGACCGCGCCCAGCCAGCCCGGCATCGTGGACGGGTCGACCAGCGCGCTGGACAGGAAGCCGACCGGCCAGACCAGCACCTGGATGACCATCACCGACTCCGGCCCCTTGGCCAGCAGGCCGAGCCAGACGCCCGCCCACACCAGCGACGCGCGCAGCAGGACCAGCAGCCCGAACGCCGCCAGCGCCCGGGCGATCCCGTCGTGCCAGCGCCATCCGACCGCCAGGCCGCAGATCCCCATCACCACGAGCCCGAGGACGGCGTCCACGAGGTCGGCCGCGCAGCGCCCGGCGACCGGCGCGGACGCCGACAGCGGCAGCGCCCGGAACCGGTCGGTGATCCCCCGGGACGCGTCGGCGGCGATCGCGGTGAACGTGCCCTCCAGGCCGAACGCCATGGTCAGGGCGAACATCCCCGGCATGATGAACTCGCGGTAGTTCCCGCCCGGCGCGTCCATCTGGCCGCCGAACAGGTAGCCCATCATGAGCACGACCATGACCGGGAAGGCGAGCGCGGCGACCAGCGCCCCCGGCCGCCGCACCCGGCGCTCCAGCTCGCGGCCGGTCATCGTCCAGGCGTCCAGCAGGGTCCAGCGGACCGTCGCGGCGGTCATCGCACGGCCTCCTTCTCGCTCGGTTCGGCCCCCGCCGGTTCGGGGCGGCTCGGGTCGGGGCGGCCTGAATCCGGCCCGGGGCGGTCGGTCAGGCGCAGGAAGACCTCGTCGAGGGTCGGCCGGCGCAGGGCGATGTCGGCGACGGTGACGTGCACGTCGTCCAGGGCGCGCAGCGTCCCGGCGAGCGCGCCGACCCGGTCGGCGACCGGCGCGGACAGCCGCAGTTCCTCCTCGTCGGTCTCGGGCCGGGCGCCGGTGACGCGCTCGACGGCGGCGGCCGCGGCCGCCAGGTCCCCGGGCTCGGCGATCACCACGTCCAGGCGGTCGCCGCCCAGCTCCGACTTCAGCCCCTCCGGCGTGCCGGACGCGATCACCCGGCCGCGGTCGATCACCGACACCTCGTCGGCGAGCCGGTCGGCCTCCTCCAGGTACTGGGTGGTGAGCAGGACGGTCGTGCCGCCGCCCGCCAGGTCCCGGACGGCGCGCCAGACCTCGGCGCGGGCGCGCGGGTCGAGCCCGGTGGTCGGCTCGTCCAGGAACAGCACCTCGGGGGCGAGCAGCATCCCGGCGGCCAGGTCGAGGCGGCGGCGCATCCCGCCGGAGTAGGTCCCGGCGGGGCGGTCCCCGGCCTCCGCGAGGCCGAAGGACTCCAGCAGCTCGTCCGCCCGGCTGCGGGCGGCGCGCCGGGACAGGTGGGCGAGCCGCCCGAACATCACCAGGTTGCGGCGCCCGGACAGCACCTCGTCGACGGCGGCGTGCTGCCCGACCAGGCCGATTTGGTCGCGGACGCGGGCCGGCTCGCGCGCCACGTCGTGCCCGGCGACCCGCGCCCGGCCGCCGTCCGGGCGGGTGAGCGTGGCGAGGATCCGGACGGTCGTCGACTTCCCGGCCCCGTTCGGGCCGAGCAGTCCGTGCACCGTTCCGGCGCGGACGGCGAGGTAGAGCCCGTCCAGCGCGGCGGTGTCGCCGTAGCGCTTGCGCAGCGACTGAGCGAGCACGGCGGTTCTCATGCGGCCTCCAACTCTGTACGTCGTACGGAGTACAGCCTGCCACACTTTTCCGTACGTCGTACAAAGTTTTTTCCGGAAAGGGCGCCGGCCTCTGCGAGGATGGGGGCGTGACGACCGAGTACACCGGCGCCGGCGACCCGCGCCGCAGCCTGGAACTGCTCTGGGGAGCGCGCGGCAGGCCCCGCCGGGGGCCGCGCCCGAAGCTGACCCCGGAGCGGATCGTCGGCCGCGCCGTCGAGATCGCCGACGCCGACGGCCTGGAGGCGGTGTCGATCCGCCGGATCGCCGAGGACCTCGGCGTCTCCCCCATGTCGATCTACACCTACGTGCCGGGCAAGGCCGAGCTGCTGGACGCCATGACCGACCGCGCGGTGGCCGAGATCACCCCGCCCGCCGACCCGGCGGCCGGGTGGCGCGAGCGGCTCGTGCACGTCGCGCGCGAGAACTGGCGGATCTACCACGCCCATCCGTGGCTGCTGCAGGTCGCGACGGCCCGTCCGCCCCTCGGCCCGAACCTGCTCGACAAGTACGAGACCGAGCTGCGGGCCGTCGAGGGCATCGGCCTCACCGACGTGGAGATGGACTCGGCCGTCGCCCTGGTCAACGGCCTGGCCGAGAGCACCGCCCGGACCTCGGTGAACCGCGCACAGGCCGAGCGCCGCACCGGCCTCACCGACCGGGAGTGGTGGGAGGCGACCGCGCCGTTCCTGGCGGAGCGGATCGACGGCTCCCGCTACCCGCTCGGCTCCCGGGTCGGCAGCGCGTCGGCCGAGGCGTACGGCTCGGCCGTCGGGCCCGAGCACGCCTTCGAGTTCGGCCTGGCCCGCATCCTGGACGGCATCGAGGCCCTGATCACCGCCCGCGCCGGCCGTCCGGACGGACGGCCGGACGACCGTCCGCACGGCCGGCCGGACGGCCCGCCGGAGGTCCCCGAGGGGAGCCGCACCGATATGTGACCGTGATCTTCGGCGGTCACGAAGCGGGGCGCGCCGGACATGAGATGTCCGAACGAGGGAGTTCGGATGGATCTCACGGAAGACGAGGCGTTCGCCCGGCTGCGCACGGCGGCCGGGCCGGCGGACGCCGACCTGGCCGCCGATCCCGTCCTGGACGGGCTGCTGGACGAGTTGGGCGCGGGCCTCACCTCCGCCCGCCGCCCGTTCGGGCCGCTCCGGATCGGGCCGCGCACGTTCAGGCCGCGCACGTTCAGGCCGCGGCGGGTCAGCCGCACGGGCGGGGTGCGCCGGCCGTCCGGAATCGGGCGGCATGTGATGGTGTTCGCCGCCGCGGCCGCGACCGCGCTGGTCCTGCTCGGCTGCTACGCGGTGCTGCGCGACGACGGAGTGCGGCGGCCCCCGGACCGTCCGGCGACGGGCGCGACGACCCCGCCCGCGCCTCCGCCGCTGAAGACCGGCCTGTACGGGGCCGCGGTCGCGGGGAGCATGCGGGCCGGCGAGTTCGCCGACGCGAGCGAATGGATCAACCTCGGCTCGCCCGAGCTGCCCGGTTTCCTGGACTCCCAGCAAAGGGGGTTGACGCTGCCGCCCGGCGAGTCCTGGGGGCCGCTCCGCGTCCGGTTGATCCGTCCTGGAAAGCGGCTCCAGATCACCGCGCTGATCTTCAACGTGCGGCGGTACGCGCTGTGCCGCAATGCCGCCGCGTACGTCGCGACCGAACCCGGGTCCGCCCGCACGCGGTACCGCCTGTTCATCGAGAAGAACACGCCCTGGACCGTCGTCGGCGCCAGCGGACCCGCAGGAAGGAAGAGCCGCCCCGGCGACCCCGGGCACTTCACGCGCACGTTCCACTTCATCCAGGGACCGGTCACCGACACGTCCATCCGGGCCTTCGCGAGCGGCTGCAACCTGCCCTGGACGCTGAGCGGGGCCCTGCGATGAACGCCGCCGAAGCCCGCTCCGAGGCGCTGTACCGGCTGCACCGCACGGCGATCCTCGGCTACCTCGCGCGCCGCGTGGAGCCCCGGGAGGACGCGGCCGACCTGCTCTCCGAGGTGTTCACCACCGCCTGGCGGCGGATCGACGCCCTCCCGGACGGCGACGACGCCCGGCTGTGGCTCTACGGGACGGCCCGCAACGTCCTGGCCAACCACCGGCGCGGCAGCACGCGGCGCGCGTCGCTCACCGCCCGGCTGCGCGAGCACCTGGCCGTCCGGCTCCAGCGCGTGGACGAGCCGGACGGTGTGACCGCCGTCCACGAGGCGCTGGCCGGACTGTCCGAACCCGACCGGGAAGTGCTGACGTTGTCGGCCTGGGAGCAGATGACGCCGGCCGAGATCGCCGTCGTCCTCGGCCTGAACCCGGCGACCGTCCGGGCCCGCCTGGCGCGTGCCCGCGTCCACCTCCGCAGCGCACTCGCCACGCACACGCCCGCGACGCGCTGAACGCGCTCGCACCCCTCGGTCAACCCCTCATTTTTCAGACCTTCGTGTTCTCGGGGAGCTCAGTGAAGAGATACAGGACGTGCGCGGTCGGCACTGGTGTGGTGCTCGCGCTCACGGGCTGCGGCACGGGACCAGGGACAAGTTCCACAGGCCCCGGCCAGGCGCTCCCTTCGACCGGTGGGAGCCCGTCGGCTCGCCCGTCCAGCGCGGCGTCCCGGCCACAAGGCTCCCGCACGGCGAGCGTCGCCGACATCACGCCCCTGGGCGCGGAGCACGAGACGGTCGGCGTCGGCTTCCCGATCATCGTGACGTTCAGCCGTCCGGTGACCGAGCGCACTGCGGTGGAGAACGCCCTTGAGGTGCGGGCGGAACGGCCGGTCGAAGGGGCGTGGCGCTGGCTCGACGCGAGGACCGTCGTCTACCGGACACGGACGTACTGGAGCCCGCACCAGAAGGTGCGCTTCACCGCGCGCCTGACCGGAGTACGCATGGCCAAGGGCGTGTACGGGGCCAAGGACGTCACGCGCACCTTCGCGGTCGGGGCGTCCCAGATCAGCATCGTGGACACGCGCCGCCACCAGATGACGGTCCGCCGGGACGGAAAGGTCGCGCGGCGCATCCCGATCAGCGCGGGCCGGGGCGGGCACCTCAAGGACGGCACCGATGTGTACCTCACCGCGAGCGGCGTCCACCTGGTGATGGAGAAGGAGCGGGTCGCACGGATGACCTCCGCGTGGATGGGCGTCGACCCGAAATCGCCGCAGGGCTATGACGAGCAGATCCCGTGGGCCGTCCGGATCACCCGGACCGGCGAGTACGTCCACCAGAGCGACGGCGCGTACCAGTTCCTCGGCGTCAGCAACCAGAGCCACGGCTGCGTCCGCGCGACACCGGCCGGCGCGCGCTGGTTCTTCGGCATCGCGCACCGGGGGGACGTTGTGGAGGTCACCGGCACGGCGCGCCGCCTCGACTGGCGCAACGGCTGGTCGTTCTGGCAGCTCCCCTGGGACACCTGGCGCGCCTCGCCGCAGATCACAAGCTAGTGCGCCGTCCGTGGACGTTCGCCGTGGACGACAGCGGACGTAGGGTTCGGATCGTGACGAGGCAACGGCGACGCCCTGCACTCGCCGCGCTCGCTCGTCTGCCGTCGCCGGGACGACGGGATCCGCTGCTGGCGGCGGTCGTCGTCGTCGGGCAGTTGCTCGTGTGGGCGATGCCGGACGTGTTCGCGTTTTCTGCGCGAGCTCTGGACCTTGGAGTGCCGGGCGCCGTCGGCGGAGCGGCGAAGGTCGCGGTCGTAGCGCTCAGTACGTGCGCGGCCGCCGGAGCGCTCGCCGTGCGCCGGATTGCACCCGTCTGGGCGCTGGCCGGAGCGCTGACGGCGACGCTCCTGGCCATCTGGAGCGGCGGGGCCGCCGTGGCCTGGCCACTCGCCCTGGTACTCGCGCTGTACTCCCTGGCCGCGCACCGCACGGCCGGGCTCGCCGCCGCAGGAGCCGCCATGACCGCTCTGGCAGCCGCCGCGGCCAGTGAAAGCGGAAGGGATCCAGGCCGCGGCCTGGTTGCTCATCG
>NZ_JBFAOF010000383.1:0-6362 GCF_040675125.1 Spirillospora sp. NPDC049652
TACCTGCCGGTGCTGGCGACCCAGCTGTGGCCGAACGTCAAGTGGCTGCAGAAGGTCCAGCCGTACCTGCACCAGGGGTTGTCCTGGCCGAGGCGTTCGCGCTTCCCGGGCGTCCCGGGCGCGTCCTCGTCACCACCGGCATGCTGGACGTCCTCACCCCGGCGCAGCGGAGGGCGCTGATCGCGCACGAGCGGGCGCACCTGGCCGGGCGGCACCACCTGTTCCGGTCCTGCACCGCCGTCGCCGTCGCGGCGAACCCGCTGCTCTGGCCGCTGCGCGGCGCGGTGGTCTTCGCGACCGAGCGCTGGGCGGACGAGCGGGCCGCCGCGTGCATCGACGACCGCGAGCAGACCGCGCAGGCCATCGGACGGGCCGCCCTCGCGCACAACCGCCGTCCCCGCCTCGGGCACGCCGCCGCCCTGGGGATCGGCATCCTCCCGAGCGCCGCCTGGGCGCGCGGTGTTCCTGGGCTGGTCCGGGGGCCGGGCCCGCTGCCGAGGCGGGTGTCCGCGCTGCTGGGGCCGCCGCCCGCGCGGCGTCCGCTGCTGATCGCGGCCGTGGTCGGGCTGGTCGTCCTCTCCCTGCTGGCCGCCCAGGACGCCGCGTTCGACCTGCACGAGCTGGTCGAGCACGCCCAGGCCGCCGGCTGACCGCCGCCCACCCTCCGCACCTGGGCTTTGAGGCACCGAACGCGCTGCCCGTCCGCTAAATTCTACTTAGTTGTAGATTTCAGTTCGGGGCGAGTCCACGGGAAACGGGGTCCGGGTGATCCAGAAGGCAGCGGCGGCGTTCGCCGGGCACGACGCGTTCGACGCGGGGCTGTACCGGGAGGTGGTCGACGTGTCCCGGCACACCGGGGCCGTGAACGGCCTGATCGACTGGTGGAGCGACTACGGCCTGGTCCTGTTCGCCGTCCTCGCCGGACTCGCCTGGTGGCGGGCCCGGGACCGGGGCCTCAAGGCCGCGGCGGTCGCGCTGTGGGTGCCCGGCGCGATGGTCGTCGCGTACCTGGCGAACAGCGTCCTGAAGCTGACGGCCCAGGAGCAGCGGCCCTGCCGGGCGATGCCCGGCCTGCACATCGCGGTCTCCTGCCCCGGCGCGTCCGACTACTCGTTCCCGAGCAACCACGCCGTCCTCGCCGGGGCGGCGGCGGTCGCGGTCTGCCTGGCCGCCGGCCGGCTCCTCGGGACGATCGCCGTCCTCAACGCGCTGGTCATCGCGGCGTCGCGGGTGTACATCGGCGTCCACTACCCGCACGACGTGGCGGTCGGCCTCCTGGTGGGCGCGCTCGTCGCGGCCCTGGGCGCCTTCCTGCTGGCGCGGATGATGGACCGGATCGTGCCGGTCCGCGCCGTCCGCGCGCCCTGCGAACCGCGCTGAGCACGGGCCGCTCCCCCGCCCGCCCCCACGCGTTCGCCGGTCCCGAAACTGAGATTCCCGCCACGATTGTGATCACCCCGCGGCGCGGATGACCCGGGCGGGCATTACCGACGAGTAGGATGGCGAGTTACCAGTGAGTAACCACCTTCCGAGGGAGGGCGACCCGTGCCTCGTACCGCACGTGACGTCGTGTTCGTGGACGGCGTCCGCACGCCGTTCGGCAAGGCGGGCCCCAAGGGCCTGTACGCGGAGACCCGTGCGGACGACCTGGTCGTCCGGGCCATCCGCGAGCTGATGCGCCGCAACCCGTCCCTGCCGCCGGAGCGGGTGGACGAGGTCGCCGTCGCCGCCACCACGCAGACCGGCGACCAGGGCCTGACCATCGGCCGCAGCGCCGCCGTGCTCGCGGGCCTGCCCAAGAGCGTCCCCGGCTACGCCATCGACCGCATGTGCGCGGGCGGGATGACCGCGGTCACCACCACCGCCGCGGGCATCTCCTTCGGCTCCTACGACGTCGTCCTCGCGGGCGGCGTCGAGCACATGGGCCGGCACCCGATGGGCGAGGGCGTCGACCCGAACCCGCGCTTCCTGGCCGACAAGCTCGTCGACCCGTCGGCGCTGGTCATGGGCACCACCGCGGAGAACCTGCACGACCGGTTCCCGCAGATCACCAAGGAGCGCGCGGACGCCTACGCCGTGCGCAGCCAGCAGAAGGTCGCCGCCGCCTACCAGGCCGGGAAGATCCAGCCCGACCTGGTGCCGACCGCGATCCGCTCCGCCGAGAAGGGCTGGGGCCTCGCCACCGAGGACGAGCCGCCGCGGCCCGGCACCACCATGGCCGACCTCGCCAAGCTCAAGACCCCGTTCCGGGTGCACGGCAACGTCACCGCCGGGAACGCCGCGGGCCTGAACGACGGCGCCACGGCCTGCCTGCTCGCCGCCGAGGACGTGGCCCGCGAGCTCGGCCTCACCCCGCGGATGCGGCTGGTCGACTTCGCCTTCGCGGGCGTCGAGCCCGAGGTCATGGGCGTCGGCCCGGTCCCGGCGACCGAGAAGCTGCTCGCCCGCAACTCGCTCACCATGGACGACATCGGTCTCATCGAGATCAACGAGGCGTTCGCCGTCCAGGTGCTGGCGTTCCTGGAGCACTTCAAGATCGCCGACGACGACCCGCGCGTGAACCCGTGGGGCGGCGCGATCGCCCTCGGCCACCCGCTGGCCTCGTCCGGCGTCCGGCTGATGAACCAGCTCTCGCGGCTGTTCGAGGAGCGGACCGACGTCCGCTACGGCCTGACCACGATGTGCGTAGGCATGGGCATGGGCGGCACCGTCCTCTGGGAGAACGTGAACTGGGAGGGCGCCAAGTGAGCGCTGACATCACCGAGATCTTCAAGGACGAGGTCGTCACGCACGTCCGCGTCCGCGACGTCGAGCTCCCGTTCGGCGCGGGCACGCTCGCGCTGATCACGCTGGACAACGGCTTCGACCACACCAAGCCGAGCACGTTCGGGCCGGGCGGCCTGACCGAGCTGAACGCCGCGCTCGACACGATCGCCGGGCGCGACGACATCGTCGCCGTCGGCGTCACCGGCAAGCCGTTCATCTTCGCCGTCGGCGCGGACCTCAAGGGCGTCCCGCTGATCCAGAGGCGCGAGGACGCGCTCGCCATCGGCCGGCTCGGCCACCAGGCGTTCCGCCGCCTCGGCGAGCTGAAGGTCCCGTCGTTCGCCTACTACAACGGCGCGGCGATGGGCGGCGGGGTCGAGATCGGCCTGCACTGCACCTACCGGACGGTCTCCCGCAACGTCCCGGCGATGAGCCTGCCCGAGGCGTTCCTCGGCCTGGTCCCGGGCTGGGGCGGCACGTACCTGCTGCCGAACCTGATCGGCGCGGAGAAGGCCCTCAAGGTCGTCATCGACAACCCGCTCGCCCAGAACAAGCAGCTCAAGGGCCAGCAGGCGTACGACCTCGGCATCGCCGACGCGATCTTCGACGCCGCCGACTTCCTGGAGGAGTCGCTGGCCTGGACCGCCCGCGTCCTCAAGGGCGAGATCGAGGTCAAGCGCCCCGAGGTCGACAAGGGCAAGGCGTGGGACGACGCGGTCAACATGGCCCGCTGGACGCTGGAGGGCAAGCTGCACGGCGCGGCCCCCTCCTACACCCGCGCGCTGGACCTGGTCGCCGCCGCCAAGGACCGCAGCCGCGACGAGGGCTTCGCCGCCGAGGACGAGGCGCTCGCCGACCTCATCATGAGCGACGAGCTGCGCGCCGGCCTGTACGCCTTCGACCTGGTGCAGAAGCGCGCCAAGCGGCCCGCGGGCGCGCCCGACAAGGCCCTGGCCCGCAAGATCACCAAGGTCGGTGTGGTCGGCGCGGGCCTGATGGCCTCGCAGCTGGCGCTGCTGTTCGCCCGCCGCATGGAGGTCCCGGTCGTGCTGACCGACCTGGACCAGGAGCGGCTGGACAAGGGCGTCGGCTACGCGCACGGCGAGATCGACAAGCTGCTCGGCAAGGGCCGGATCTCGGCCGACAAGGCCAACCGGCTGAAGGCCCTGATCAGCGGCTCGCTGACCAAGGACGCCTTCGCCGACGCGGACTTCGTCATCGAGGCCGTGTTCGAGGAGATGTCGGTCAAGCAGAAGGTGTTCGCCGAGGTCGAGGAGCACGTCTCCGCCGAGGCGATCCTCGCGACCAACACCTCGTCGCTGTCGGTGTCGGAGATGGCCTCGAAGCTGAAGCACCCCGAGCGGGTCGTCGGCTTCCACTTCTTCAACCCGGTCGCGGTGCTGCCGCTGCTGGAGATCGTCCGCGGCGAGAAGACCGACGACGCGGCGCTGGCGACGGCGTTCGCGGTCGGCAAGCAGCTGAAGAAGTCCTGCGTGCTGGTCAAGGACGCCCCGGCGTTCGTGGTCAACCGGATCCTGCTGCGCCTGATGGCGGAGATCATCCAGACCGTGGACGAGGGCACCCCGATCGAGACGGCCGAGCGCGCCGCCAACCCGCTGGGCCTGCCGATGCCGCCGTTCGTCCTGATGGGCCTGGTCGGCCCGGCGATCGCGCTGCACGTGAACGAGACCCTGCACGGCGCGTTCCCGGAGCGGTTCCCGCTGTCGGAGAAGTTCGGCAAGTTCGTCGCGGCCGGGAAGCGGGGCGTCTACCTGCCCGACTTCACGGTCGACCCGGAGGCCGTCGAGCTGTTCTCGGGCGGCGACAGGCCGTCCACCGAGGAGCAGGTGCTCGACCGGGCGCTGAGGGCGCTGGCCGAGGAGATCCGGCTCATGCTGGACGAGGGTGTCGTGGCCGCGCCCGAGGACATCGACCTGTGCATGATCCTCGGTGCGGGCTGGCCGTTCCACCTGGGCGGGATCACCCCGTACCTGGACCGCAGCGGCATCGCCGAGCAGGTCACCGGCCGCCGGTTCCTGGAGCCGGGCGTCGCGTCCCTGCCCGCCTGACCCTCCGTTCTGCCTGCTCGACCCTGGAGCCGCCGGACCGCCCTCGGGAGGCCCGGCGGCCCGCGCAGGCGCCCGCGTGAACAGCGCGCGCGTCTCCGCACCGTGCACCGACACGGGCGCGATGACGGAAATGCCGTCCTGGACCATCAGGACGGCATTTTCGCGTTTTCATTGGGCATCCCGGTGGAGCCGCGGGTTTCGGCGGGCTGTGCCCCGTTTAGATCCTTTATAGGAGGTGACCCTCGGCACTGCCGCACAGTCGAGGTCGAGAGGACGCGAGGTGGACCTGTTCCGGACGAAGACGGTCGAGCAATCGATCAGCGACACCGAGATGAAGGAGCACCGGCTCCGCCGTGACCTCGGCGCGCTGGACCTGGTCGTCTTCGGCGTCGGCGTCATCATCGGGACGGGGATCTTCGTGCTGACCGGCCAGGTCGCCCGGGAGAAGGCCGGGCCCGCGGTCGCGATCTCGTTCGTGCTGGCCGCCGTCGTCTGCGGCCTGGCGGCGCTCTGCTACGCCGAGTTCTCCTCGACCGTGCCGGTGGCGGGGTCCGCCTACACCTTCTCCTACGCCACGCTCGGCGAGTTCCCGGCCTGGATCATCGGCTGGGACCTGATCCTGGAGCTGGCGCTCGGCGCGGCCGTGGTCGCGGTCGGCTGGTCCGGCTACCTGGACTCACTGCTGGCCAGCGCCGGGATCCACCTGCCGGACGAACTGCTGAACCCACCGGGCCAGAACGGCGGGGTGGTCAACGTCCCGGCCGTGCTGGTCGTGCTCGCGGTGACCGGCGTGCTGGTCGCGGGCGTCAAGATCTCGGCGCGGGTGAACACGGTGGTCGTGACGATCAAGGTCGCGATCGTGCTGCTGGTGATCTTCGCGGGGCTGTTCTTCGTCAAGGGCGAGAACTACCACCCGTTCATCCCCCCGGCGCAGTCCAACGAGTCGGTGAAGGGGGCCGCCGCGCCGCTGATCCAGGTGCTGTTCGGCATCCACCCGGTGTCGTACGGCTGGCTCGGCATCTTCGCCGCCGTCTCCATCGTCTTCTTCGCCTACATCGGCTTCGACATCGTCGCCACCGCCGCCGAGGAGGCCCGGACGCCCCAGCGCGACCTGCCGATCGGGCTGATCGGCTCGCTGATCGTCACCGCCGTGCTGTACGCGGCGGTCTCCCTGGTCGTGGTCGGCATGCAGCCCTACAAGGAGCTCAGCATCGCCGCGCCGCTCGCCGACGCGTTCAAGGCCGTCGGCCACCCCGCCTTCGCCACGGTCATCAGCATCGGCGCGGTCGCGGGCCTCACCACGGTCGTGCTGATCCTGCTGCTCGGCCAGAGCCGGGTGTTCTTCGCGATGAGCCGGGACGGCCTGCTGCCGGGGTGGCTGTCGGTCGTCCACCCGCGGTTCGGCACGCCCTACCGCTCGACCCTCATCCTGGGCTCCCTCGTCGCCGTCCTCGCCGGGCTGATCCCGCTCGCCAAGCTGGCCGAGCTGGTGAACATCGGCACGCTGTTCGCGTTCCTCGTCGTGGC
>NZ_JBFAOF010000384.1:0-6320 GCF_040675125.1 Spirillospora sp. NPDC049652
CAGCAGCCAGCGGTAGGCGCGGCGCAGGTCCGGGGCGTCCGGGCGCAGGTCGCAGCGGGCGACGGCGAGGAACCGGGCGATCCAGGCGGTCGCCTCCACGACCGGCATGCCGAGGCTGGTCTTGGTGGCCCAGCCGCCGTCGCGCAGCGGGTCGTCGGACTCCACCTGCCGGGCCGCCAGGAACGCCAGGCCCGCGTCGAAGTGCTCGAAGGGCCGTCCGGCCGCGGTGAAGGCGAGCAGTCCGAGCGCGGTGGCGGTCGTCCCGGGTTCGGGCCGGGCCAGTTCGTGGTACCAGCCGCCGCCGGTGCCGTCCGCGGGCGCGTAGGTGTCGCGCAGGATGTCGAGGGAGGCGTCCAGGGCCTGGTGGAGCAGGGCCAGGTCGAGGCTGTCGCCGTCCGGCGGGCCGCCGCCCGGCCGGTCACCGCCGGGCCGGTCGTCGTCCGGCCGGGCGTTCCGCGGTCGGTCGGTGCGCCGCGGTCGCTGGTTCAGGGGAATGTTCACTGTCGGGGCCTTCTGATGGGTATGTGCCCGGAAGGGCGGGACCTCTACCGCCGGGGTGCCAGAGTTGTGGCGGTTTCGCGCATATCGGTGCCGTCCCGGCGGGCACCCTCCGGGAGGACGGAGGAGGCTGGCATGGCGGCGGCCCAGGCGCTCACGGACGAGGACTGCGTCCTGTGCCCGCCCCTGCGGTTCCGGTTGAACGCGATCGCCGGGCTGCCGGGGGCGGAGGCGGTCCTCGCGGCCGACGAGGCGTTCTTCCTGATGCCCGATCTCGCGCCGCTCACGACCGGCCATCTGCTGCTGGTCTCGGCCGCGCACCTGCCCTGCGCCGGAGCGTTCGATCCCGGCCTGTGGCAACGCGCCCTCGCCTGGCGCGACACGGTCGCGGACCTCTGCCGGCGTGCCTTCGGAGACTCGGCGCTGCTGGTCCTGGAGCACGGCCCGGCGACGCCGCAGGGCGGCGGGGCCTGCGTCGACCACTTCCACTGGCATCTGCTGCCGCGTGTCACCGGGGTGCGCGCGCTGGCGGAGCTGGACGGTCTGGAAGGCGTCCCGGCGACCCACGCCGTCCTGCGGGAGCGGCACCGTGCCGGACACTCCTACCTGCTCGTCGAGGAGTCCGGGATCGCGACCGTCCACCCCGGCGACGGCGTGCCCGGCCAGTACCTGCGCCGGGCAGCGGCGACCGCGCTGGGACGGCCCGGCCCGTGGCGCTGGCAGGAGGTGTTCGCGCAGGCCGACAGCAAGGCCCGCTTCCTCGACACCCTGGGCGCCCTCCGCACCGCCTCCGGCGACACCGGCCTGGCCGCCTGACGCACCGGTGCGAAGGGCAGGCTAGAACGCAGCACGACTGCCACTGGGCAGCGCGACCGTGGGGCTAGCGCGCGGCGCGGCGGGCGAGCCACCAGTACAACTCGGCCGAGGCGAGCCGGTCCCCGAAACCGACGCGTTCCGCACCTTCCCCGTAACCGGACGGATAGTCGACCGTCAGCTCACCCCGCCGGTGCGCGAGCACACCCTCCAGCGAGGACGGCCCGAACCGCAGGAGCCAGAGCGGACGTCCCGGCACCAGCGCGTCCAAGGAGGGGATGAGCGCCCGCGCCCCGTCCGCCGTCACCGGAGCGGGCAGGCCGAGCAGCCGCGCCAGTGTCGAGGCCTCGCTGACCACCACGTCCGCGAGGGGGAGCGGCGCGAGGGCGTCCATGATCGGAAGCCGTTCGTCCACGTCATGCGGGACGAGGTCGAACAGCACCAGCGTGCCCGCGTCCCGCGCGATCTCCATCGCGGTGCGCAGGGCCGCCCGCGAGAGCGCGGCGAGCGAGGCGTACCCGTCGCAGCACAGCGCGTCCGCGCGGCGGATCGCACCCGCCGCCTTCCGGACGTCGGCGGGGGAGATCCGCCGGTCCGGCGCGTTCGGCCCGGCGATGAGCAACCGTGCGCCGCGCCCGTCCTCCGGCGCCCGGTCGCGAAGCATGACCGTCACGCCGTTCTCCGCCCCCGGTTCCGCGCGCAGCAGGTCCCGCGCCCCGATCCGGCGCAGCTCCCGCCGCACGACCGGGGTGAAGTCGTCATCGCCGATCCGGCCCAGCACCGCGACCCGCCGGAAGTACCGGACCGCCCACCGCGCCATGTTCACCGCCGTCCCGCCGACCACGGCGTGCGCGGGCGCGTACGCCAGCCGGTCGCCGGACACCTCGGTGAACCGGACGTCCGGCAGGGTGGCCCGCACCTCGATCCGCACGTCGCCCAGCACCACCACGGAGAACCGCCGCCGCGCCGCCCCCGCCAGCCCCGGACAGGCGACGGCGGTCTCTGCCGCCGGTCCCTGCGCGGACACCGCCGGAGATTCCGGCGGTGCCGTGCCCGCCGGTCTCCCAGGGGCCGGGGAGGACGGAAGCCCGCCCGGACGCGCGCGCCGGAGCATCAGAAGGTCGCCGGGTAGCGGCGCAGGAACTCACGCAGGACCGGGCGCAGGCTGGGGATCAGCTCCAGGGACGCGGCCCGGCCGAGCGGCACCCACGCCGACTCGTCCAGGTGGTCGTCCGGCACCCGGTTCAGCAGGTTCACGTCCAGGGTCAGCGGACGGCAGTGCCGCGCGGCCGCCACGACCCGGACCTGCTCGCCCGAGCCGTCCGGCATGAACCACTGCCACAGGTGGAACGGCGGCCCGGGATCCACCTTCAGCCCGACCTCCTCCCACACCTCGCGCCGGATGTGATCGTCGAGGTCGAGGTCGCCGGCGATGTGCAGCCTCCCGCCGGGCACCTCCCAGCGCCCGGGATGGTGCGGGTCGGTGCTCGCCTTGCGCACCATCAGCAGCCGGTCGCCGGCCACCGGGTCGCCGGCCACGATGAACGCCTTCTGCGCGAACTCGAGCCGGACCGGGGCGCCGGACGGCGCGGACGAGGCGGTGGGCGCGGCGGATGCGGGCATGGCGGAAACCCCTGGCAGCGCGGCCCGGCGGGCCGTCCTGGTCCAACCGTAACCCGGTGGCCCGCCCACGGAGCCGCACCGTTCGGGAAGATGCCCCTCACCCTGGACCGACCGGCGGCCGGGGGCGCTCGGACGCTCCGCCGGGCATGCCGGTCTCGTCCTGGAGGCTACTTTCGGATGGTAATATATTGGTTACGTGCCGTAGTTGCAGGCTTCGTGGGCCGCCGACTTCGGAGTTCCAGCCCGGAAGGGGCGATTCCCCGGGGCGGGGTGGAACAGGGAGCGCCGAAAAGGTGTTAGTCTTGGTGGCTGACCGGTCCTGTGCCTCTCTCCTCGCGGAGGGAGCGCACCGGACGTTCAAGCGGAGGCCACCTCCCACCTGACCGGCCGTTCGGCCGGTGGGTCCCGGTCCGTGAACGGCGCTCAGGCGTCCGTTCCGAGCGCACCGTCCCCCAGGGGCGCGCGCTCGACCGAAGGTGGCCCCGCATGCGCGTCGTGCGGGGCTTTTCGCATGAGAGGCCTCGGGGTACAACCGGTCGCAAGCTTGCACGCACGGCTCCTAGGAGGTCCCATCAGCGCCGAACCGCGTATCAACGACCGCATTCGCGTGCCCGAGGTCCGGCTCGTCGGCCCGAACGGCGAACAGGTGGGCATCGTTCCCATCGCCAAGGCCCTTGAACTCGCGCGTGAGTCGGATCTCGACCTGGTCGAGGTGGCGCCCACCGCGCGCCCGCCCGTCGCCAAGCTCATGGACTACGGCAAGTTCAAGTACGAGTCCGCGATGAAGGCGCGTGAGGCGCGGAAGAACCAGGCGCACACGATCATCAAGGAGATCAAGCTCCGGCCGAAGATCGACCCGCACGACTACGAGACCAAGAAGGGTCACGTGGTGCGGTTCCTCAAGGCCGGGGACAAGGTCAAGGTGACGATCATGTTCCGCGGTCGTGAGCAGTCCCGGCCCGAGCTCGGCTACCGGCTGCTCCAGCGCCTCGCCGAGGACGTCGACGAGCTCGGCTTCGTCGAGTCCCGGCCGAAGCAGGACGGCCGAAACATGATCATGGTGCTCGGCCCGCACAAGAAGAAGGCCGAGGCCAAGGCCGAGGCCAAGGCGGAGCGCGCCGCCCGGGAGCAGGAGCAGGAGCAGGAGTCCGCCCAGGGCTGAGCGCCGCCGGTCCCCGGCGGGGCGCCGGTGCCCCGCGCGAGCGGGGCGGGCCCCGCGGCAGCGGGGCAGAGACGCACGTACATTGAGCCTGACCTGGCGTCGCACCGCGCGACCCGTGGTGCAACGCCGATCAGGCGTGCCTCCGTGCCCGAGCACGGGGGTCCGAACGAGAGGGAGACGACGGCGCCATGCCGAAGACCAAGACCCACAGCGGGGCCAAGAAGCGGTTCAAGCTGACCGGCTCCGGCAAGGTGATCCGCCGCCGCGCCAACAAGAACCACCTGCTCGAGCACAAGCCCACCAAGCGGACCCGCCGTCTCGACGGCACCGTCGTGGTGTCGCCCGCCGACGCGAAGAACATCAAGAAGCTGCTGCGCAAGTAAGCAGCCGCCAGACCAGCAATCCGTACGACGGGTCGGCGCCCGAGTCGCCGGCCCCCACGAAGGAGTTCGAAACGTGGCACGCGTCAAGCGGGCGGTCAACGCCGCCAAGAAGCGTCGGGTCGTCCTGGAGCGGTCGAGCGGCTACCGCGGCCAGCGGTCGCGCCTGTACCGCAAGGCCAAGGAGCAGCAGCTCCACTCCATGACCTACGCCTTCCGGGACCGCAAGGACCGCAAGGGCCAGTTCCGTCGGCTGTGGATCCAGCGCATCAATGCCGCCGCCCGCGCGAACGGCATGACCTACAACCGGTTCGTCCAGGGCCTGAAGGCCGCCGAGGTCGAGGTCGACCGGCGCATGCTGGCCGAGCTGGCCGTCAACGACGCCGCCGCCTTCGCGGCGCTCGTCGAGGTGGCCAAGGCCGCGCTGCCGGCCGAGGGTGAGAAGGCCGCCTGAGCGCGGCCGGAACGACGAGCACGGGCATCGGTGTGAGCATGGCGGGCCGCGAGCTGACCTCGCTCCGTTCACCACGGGTGAAGGCCGCTCGCCGGCTCGCCAAGCGCGCGTTCCGGCGCCGTGAGCGCCGGTTCCTCGCCGAGGGCCCGCAGGCCGTCCGGGAGGCGCTCGCCATCCCCGGCGGCCTCGCCGAGCTGTTCACCACGGCCGAGGCCGAGACCCGCCACCCGGAGCTGATCGCGGCCGCCGACAAGGCGGGCGTGCCGGTGCTGCGGGTGAGCGGGGAGGTGATGGCCGAGCTCGCCCAGACCGTCACCCCCCAGGGGCTGCTGGCTGTCTGCGAGTTCGTGGACGCGCCGCTCGCCGACGCCCTGGCGGCCTCGCCGAAACTGGTGACGGTGCTCGCGCACGTCCGCGACCCCGGCAACGCCGGCACGGTGCTGCGCACCGCCGACGCGGCCGGGGCCGATTCGGTGGTGTTCACCGACGCGTCGGTGGACCCCTACAACGGCAAGTGCGTCCGGGCGTCCGCGGGCAGCCTGTTCCACCTCCCGGTGGTGATGGGCCCGCGGTTCGAGGGCCTGGCCGCCGACCTGAGGTCCGCCGGGCTGACGGTCCTGGCCGCCGACGGGGCGGGCGACCGCACCCTGGACGAGGCCATCGACGGCGGGCTGCTGGCCCGCCCCACCGCCTGGGTGTTCGGCAACGAGGCGTGGGGGCTCCCCGAGGAGACCCTCCGGCACGCCGACGAGGTGATCCGCGTCCCGATCTACGGCCGCGCCGAGAGCCTGAACCTGGCCACGGCCGCCGCCGTGTGCCTGTACGCCTCCGCACGGGCGCAGCGCGCCTGACATCTGTCCCGTCCTGACCGGGAAACGCCGAGTTCACCCCTGTAGGGACGACCCTGGCCCCGGCCGTGGAACGTCCCGGAGAAGACGGCGCGGCGGACCGTCCGGTTCGGCGCTGACCGCAACCGGACGGTTCCGTGCCGTACACCGGCCATACCGCCCCCGGCCTGCGAGGATGGACCCCGTCCGGATGTCGCGGCGGGGACCGCGTCGCCCACCGGCCACCTGTGGGCCCGGGGCCGGACGAGAGCGGGGCCGACGGATCCTTCCTTCGGAGGAGGGCCTGACCGGTCCGGCGGGGGATTCACACGCGTTGACAGCCGCCTACGGTGATTGCGTGGGACGGCGACGACGCCGCGAGATGGGGGATCGAATGACCGACCACAGGGGGAGGGCGGCGAGGCACAGGGCCCGGCGCGAACCCGAGGTCCGATGCCGCACCGGCGTCCCCATGGGCCGTCCGGCGGGCGCCGCGGCGCCCGGCCGCGCCGCGGCTCCCTGCGCGGGCCCCGCGCAGCTGCGCGCCGGGGTCGCCGCCGGGC
>NZ_JBFAOF010000385.1:0-6319 GCF_040675125.1 Spirillospora sp. NPDC049652
CGGCCTCCGCGGGCCGGACGTCGAGGTCACTCATCGGCGGGGCCTTCCTTCTCGGCGGGGGCGGTGGCCGCCGGAGCGGCGGTGGCGACAGGAGCGGCGGGAGCGGCCGGGGTGGGGCCCGCGGCGCGGCGGGCCCGGCGCGTCACCTCGTTGTCGGTGGCGCCGGTGATGGCCGCGACGAGCTCCTCGGCGGAGGTGGCGGCCGCGTCGAACACGCCGTTGTTGCGGCCGAGCCGCAGCACCGCGACGGTGTCGGCGACCGCCTTCACGTCGGCCATGTTGTGGCTGATCATGATCACGCCGTGGCCGCGCTCCCGCAGCCGCTCGATGAGGTTCAGCACCTCGGCGGTCTGCGCGACGCCGAGCGCCGCGGTCGGCTCGTCCAGGATGATGACCTTGGGGTCGCCGAGCAGCGAGCGGGCGATCGCCACGGTCTGCCGCTGGCCGCCGGACAGGCCCGCGACCGGCACCCGCACCGACGGGATCTTCGCCGAGAGCTGCTTCAGCAGCTCGCGCGAGCGGACCTCCATCGCGACCTCGTCCAGCCGCAGCCCGCGCAGTTCGCGGCCGAGGAACAGGTTCTCGATGACGTTGAGGTTCTCGCACAGGGCGAGGTCCTGGAACACGGTGGCGATGCCGAGCTGCTGGGCCGCCGCCGGGCTGGTGACGCTCACCTCGCGGGACTCGAAGGTGATGGTCCCCGAGTCCGGCGGGTGGACCCCGGAGAGGGTCTTGACCAGCGTGGACTTGCCGGCGCCGTTGTCGCCGACCAGGGCGACGACCTCGCCCGCCGAGACGTCGAGGTCGACATCGGTGAGCGCGGCGACCGCGCCGAAGGACTTGCTGATGCCGCGCAGCGACAGCAGGGGGGCGGGCCTGCCGCCGGCCTCCGCGGTGTCCGCAGAGCCCGACCGGGCCGGCGAGGGTGGCGATGGGGTCATGACGAACCTTCGTGAGGCTGGGTGAGGTGTGCGAGGGGTGGGGCGGCGCCCTCCCCGCGGATGCGGGCGGGAAGGACGCCGCCAGGGTCGGCCACCCGGACGTCCGCACGGGACGTCCATTCCGGAGGTCGTTACTGGAGGCCGAGCTTGGCGCAGGCCTGGGCGTAGACGGCGGTGCAGACCTGGGCGGGCTCCAGCGCGCCGCCCTGCTTCACCACGTCCTTGATGTTCTGCTGCGTCACCACGGTCGGGACGAACAGCTGCGACGGGGTGTCGAACAGGGTGGTGTTGCCCTGCGGCTTCTTGCCCTGGGTGAACTCGTGCGCGGCGACCGCGGCGGCCTCCGCCACGATCTTGATCGGCTTGGAGATGGTGTTGTACTGGTCGCCGGAGACGACCCGCTGGACCGCGGCCAGCTCGGCGTCGTTGCCGGTGACCGGCGGCACCTTCGCGCCGGCGGCCTTGAACGCGGCGATCGAGCCGCCGCCGGTGCCGTCGTTGGCGGCGGCCACGCCGGCGATCTGGGTGCGGAACTTGCTGATCTGGCCGGACACCCACTCCTGGGCCTTGGCCGGCTCCCAGTTCGGGGTGTCGTACTCGGCGAGCAGCTTGAAGCCGCTCGGGTCGACCGCGCTGTGCACGCCCTTCTTGATCAGGCCGGCGGCGGCGTCGGTCGGCGAGCCGTTGACCTGGAGCAGGCCGCCCTGCGCCTTGGTCTCCTTCAGCCGGTCGACCAGCGACTGGCCGATCATCTGGCCGAGCTTCTCGTTGTCGAACGAGACGTAGTAGTCGGCCTTGGCCTTCGGGATCGGCCGGTCGTAGGCGATGACCGCGGCCTTGCGCGACTGCGCCATCCGGACGATCGAGGCCGCGGCGGCGGAGTCGACGGGGTCGATGACGATCACCTTGGCGCCCTGGGCGAGCGCGGAGGTGGCCTGCTGCTGCTGCTTGGCGGCGTCGGCGTTGGCGTTCTGGTAGAGCACCTCGCAGCCGCCGCACAGCTCCTTCATCTTGGCCTTGAACAGCGGCGCGTCGTACTGCTCGTAGCGGGTCGAGGCGATGTCGGGCATCAGGAACGCGACCTTGGCGTGGTCCCCGCCGCCACCGCCGGATCCGGACGCCTTGGACGAGCAGGCCGTGGCCGGCGCCAGCACGGCCAGCGCCGCGGCCGCCGCTGCGGCCGCACGGAAGGACAGCTTCCTCACTTGGGTTTCTCCTCGGTGTCCCGCCCGTGGAACAGGGGCGGCCGGCTTGGGGGTGGTACAGCACCGCGGGCGGTGCCGCTGCGGATGTGAAGACAACACCCGGCGACGCGTGAATGTCAACACGAGTCCGTGAATTTCACATCAATGGCTGTGATTTGTACCGGTCCCAACGTGAAGATCGTAACTTCGGCGTGCGTGCCGTGAGCACCGGTCGGCTGGCAGGCCTAGACTTCCCCGGTATCTCGCGGACGATCCGGTCTCGGACGACCGCGGTACGTAGTACGTTACTTTCCACACGAACGTCACAGTGAAGCCCCGCCAGTCCCCCTGCCGTCCCGCCGCCGACCCGGCGGCACCCCAGAAGGGAACCCGGTGACCGACGCACCTCCGAGCACGACCGGACCGGACGCCGACGGCGGCAGCACCCGCCGCCGGCGCGAGGCCATCCGCAAGCAGGTGACCGACGAGGGCTTCGTCCGGATCAAGGACCTGGCCGCGGCGCACGCGGTCAGCACCATGACCATCCACCGCGACCTGGACGAGCTGCAGAGCACCGGCTGGCTGCGCAAGGTGCGCGGCGGCGCGACCGCCGAGCCGTCGGCCAGCTACCACGGCGACGTCCGGCACCGCCGCCAGGCCATGGCGGCGGAGAAGCACGCCCTCGCCGCGGCCGCCGCGAGCCTGGTCGGCGCGGGCGCCACGGTGATGATCGACGAGAGCACCACCGCGCTGGAGCTGGCCGGGCTGCTGCCCGCGCGCGGCCCGGTCACGGTGATCACCAACTTCCTCGCCGCGGTGAACGCGCTGACCGGCGAGACCGGCATCGACCTCATCGCGCTCGGCGGCGCGTACTACCCCGCCTACGACGCCTTCCTCGGCCTGCGCACCTCCGAGGCGATCCGCTCGCTCCGCGCCGACCTGCTGTTCATGTCCACCACGGCGATCACCAACGGGCAGTGCTACCACCAGTCGCAGGAGACCGTCGCGGTCAAGCGCGCGCTGATGGAGTCGGCCGACCGGCGGGTGCTGCTGGCCGACCACACCAAATTCGCGAAAAACGGTCTGTTCCAATTGGCGCCGCTGACCGACTTCGACCTGGTCATCGTGGACGCCGGAACGCCCGACTCCGAGGTGGAGGCACTGCGGGCGCGCGGCGTCCGGCTGCACGTCGCCGGACGGGACGGCGCGCCGTCCTGGCCCGCGCCCACGGAGCGCTGACCAGCGCGTTCACCTTCCGGACCGAGGACGTTCAGCGGGCGGCGGGCGATGTCCACCGGGCCGCAGGGGGCTTGACAGCCGGGGTACGTTTCCGGCCCAGACGATGATCATCGTGCGGGGGGACGCCCTCGCGCCCCTCGCCGGGCTGGGTCATCCCATGCCCGAAAACCCTCACACCCGGAGACCGAAACCCATCATGCGCACCCTGCTGCTGAGTTCCGTCCTGGGCGCGGCCCTCGCCGTCGCCAGCCCCGCCGCCGCGCTCGCCGGCTCCCCGTCCGCGCCCGGCGGCCTGCCGAAGGAGGTCTACGGCGGCGCGTGGCGGTCGCCGCACGTCCAGGGCATCGCCGTCGACCAGCGCCGCGGCTTCATGTACTTCTCGTTCACCGACCTGCTGGTCAAGACCGACCTGTCGGGCCGGCCGGTCGGCTCGGTCGTCGGCTTCACCGGCCACCTCGGCGACCTCGACTTCAACGCCGAGGACGGCCGCGTCTACGGATCGCTGGAGTACAAGGAGGCCAAGTCCTTCTACATCGCGATCTTCGACGTGGACAAGATCGACCGGATGAACATGAACGCCGAGGACTCCGACGTCGTGTCGACCGTCTACCTCAAGGAGGTCGTCGACGACTACTCGGCCGACATGAACGGCGACGGCGTCTTCGACGGCAACATCGGCGCCACCCCCGACCACCGCTACGGCTGCAGCGGCATCGACGGCGTCGCGTTCGGCCCCGCCTTCGGCAAGCGCGGCGGCCCGCAGCGCCTTTCCGTCGCCTACGGCATCTACTCCAACACCGGCCGCGCGGACAACGACTACCAGGTCGTCCTGCAGTACGACACCAAGCGCTGGAAGAGCTACGAGAAGCCGCTCACCCAGCAGGCCCCGCACACCAGCGGGCCGTTCCGGACGAGCGGCAAGTACTTCGTCTACACCGGAAACACCAACTACGGGGTCCAGAACCTCGAATACGACCCCACTTCCGGCACGTGGCTGATGGCCGCCTACAAGGGCGCCAAGCCGGGCTTCCCGAATTACGCGCTGTTCGCCGTCGACGGCGCCGCCAAACCGCGGACACAGTGGCTGAAGGGGCAGCCGACGGCCGAGAAGGGCAAGGTCATCCCGCTGTCGCCGCGCGGTCAGCAGGACGACGCCACCGGCGTCCGCGGCTGGTCCGACTCGTCCGGCCAGTACGGTCTGGTCGCGGTCGGAAAGGGCCTCTACTACGTCGTCCAGAGCGCGCAGATCAAGGAGGACGGCGTGACCAAGCAGACCGCCCGCGCCCAGCTCCACAAGTTCACCGGCGCCACCCCCAACCCCTTCACGCGCCTTTCTTAAGACGCAGTGAGTGCGTTGTGCCCGGTCGTTTTGGGCGGCCGGGCACAACGCTCATCTTTTCCATCTCGCCTGTGTTCGTACATCTTGAGATGTACGCGCGGAGGGCGGGTTACGGCTGAAGCTGTAGGTGGGGTGCAATCCTCCGCCAGACGCGGGACGGAAGGCGGCGGATTCACGATGAGTGCCTGATCGGTGAAACGAGGAGGCAGCATCGTGAACGGGAGCCGGAAAGGTCCGGGAGGCCGCCTGGCGGCGGCCGTTTCGGGCAGGCGCGCCAAATGGTTCGTGCTGGCGTTCTGGATCGTCCTGCTGGTGGCGCTCGGACCGCTGTCGGGACGGCTCAAGGACGTGCAGAAGGACGACGCGGCCGGCTGGCTCCCGGCGGGGGCGCAGTCGACGCGGGTCGTGAAGCTGGACGAGCGGTTCCACTCCGGGGAGCCCGTCACCGCCGTGGTCGTCTACGAGCGGACGGCCGGCGTCACCCCGGCGGACGCGGCGAAGGCGCGGGCCGACGCCGTCGCGTTCGGGCGGCTGCCCGGCGCGGGCACCGTCCAGGGACCGTTCACCTCCACGGACGGACGGGCGCTGCGGACGCTCGTCCCCGTCGCCAAGTCCGACGCCGCGAAGGCCGTGGCCTCGGCGCGCGACATCGCCGCGCGCGGCTCCGCCGGCCTGGACACGCACGTCACCGGGCCCGCGGGCGCGGCGGCGGACCTGACCGAGGTGTTCGGCTCCCTCGACGGCCTCCTGCTGGCGGTCGCGGCGGGCGTGGTCGTCGTGCTGCTGCTGCTCATCTACCGCAGCCCGCTGCTGTGGCTGGTCCCGCTGGCCGGCGCCGTGTTCGCGCTCGGCCTGGCGCAGTCGGCGGTGTACCTGCTCGCCAGGTACACCGGGCTGACGTTCAACGGGCAGACCTCCGGCATCCTGACCGTGCTGGTCTTCGGCGTCGCCACCGACTACGCGCTGCTGCTGGTCGCGCGGTACCGGGAGGAGCTGCGGCGCCACGCCGACCGGCACGAGGCGATGGCCGCCGCGCTGCACCGCGCCGGACCCGCGCTCCTGGCCTCGGCGGGAACGGTCGCCGCCGGGCTGCTGTGCCTGCTCGCGGCCACGATGAACGGCAACCGCGGGCTCGGGCCGGTCGCGGCCGCCGGGGTCGTCGCGGCGTTCGCGGCGATGACGACCCTGCTCCCCGCGCTGCTGGTGGTGCTGGGCCGCTGGGTGTTCTGGCCGCTGGTCCCCCGGTACGACCCCGCCGCGACGGCGGACGGCCGGCACAGGCTGTGGGGCCGGATCGGACGGCTCGTCGCGACGCGTCCTCGGGCACTGTGGGCCGGGACGTCGCTCGTCCTGGTCGCGATGGCGTTCGGGCTCGCGTCGCTGTCGGCGGACGGCCTGCGGAACAAGGACCAGTTCGTCACCACGCCGGACTCGGTGACCGGCGCGTCGGCCACGGCCCGGCACTTCCCCGCCGGGTCGGGCGCCCCGGCCATCGTCATCGGCGACGCCGCGCGCGCCCCGGCCCTGGCCGTCGCGCTCCGCTCGACGGACGGCGTCGCCGAGGTCGGGCGGCCCGTCACCGCCCGGGGTCTCGTCCGCTACGAGGCCACCCTGCG
>NZ_JBFAOF010000386.1:0-6294 GCF_040675125.1 Spirillospora sp. NPDC049652
CTCAGCGGGCGGCGGCCCGGCGCCAGGCTCCGTCGGCGAGCAGGCGCAGCCCGTTGAGGCCGACGAGGACGGTGGAGCCCTCGTGGCCGGCGACGCCGAGCGGCAGCGGCAGGGTGCCGGCGATGTCCCAGACGACCAGGCCGGTGATGAACAGCGCCGCGATGACCAGGTTCTGGACCACCAGGCGGCGGGCCTGCCGGGACAGCCGCACGACCGCGGGGACGGCGGCCAGCTCGTCCCGGACGACGACCGCATCGGCGGTCTCCAGGGCGAGGTCGGATCCGGCGCGGCCCATGGCGACGCCGGTGTGGGCGGCGGCGAGCGCGGGGGCGTCGTTGACGCCGTCGCCGACGACGAGCACCCGGCGGCCCGCCCGCTCCAGCTCGCGCACCGCGTTCACTTTGGCCTGCGGCAGCAGGCCGGCGCGGACGTCGGTGATGCCGACCTCGGCGGCGAGGCGGGCCGCCGCGCGGTGGTTGTCGCCGGTGAGCAGGACCGGGGCGGTTCCGGTCAGGCGTTCCAGCGCGGCGACGGTGGCGGCGGCCTCCGCGCGCAGCCGGTCGGCGATGCCCAGCACGCCCGCCGGGGCGCCGTCCAGGGTGACCAGCACGGCGGTGCGGCCCTCGTCCTCCAGCTCGGCGGCGGCCTTCGCCGAGTCGTCCTCGTCCCGGTCGCCGCGAAGCCGGGCGGGACTGCCGACCGCGACCATCCTGCCTGCGACGGTGGCGGTGACGCCGGTGCCGGGGGTGGAGGTGAAGCCGTCCGCCGCCGGGATGTCCAGGCCGCGGGCGCGGGCGGCGTCCACGATCGCGCGGGCGAGGGGATGTTCGCTGGGGTGCTCGGCCGCTGCCGCGTACCGGAGCAGTTCGGCGTCGGTGAGGCCGGAGGACGCGGCGGGCCGGACGTCGGTGACGTACGGGACGCCCTCGGTCAGGGTGCCGGTCTTGTCGAAGGCGACCTGGTCGGTCCGGCCGAGCCGTTCCATGACGACGGCCGACTTCACCAGGACGCCGTGCCGTCCGGCGTTGGCGATCGCCGACAGCAGCGGCGGCATGGTGGCGAGGACGACCGCGCACGGCGACGCGACGATCATGAAGGTCATCGCCCGCAGCAGGGTGGGCTGCAGCGCGGCGCCGAAGGCCAGCGGCACGGCGAACAGCGCGACGGTCGCGGCGACCATGCCCAGGCTGTAGCGCTGCTCGACCTTCTCGATGAACAGCTGGGTGGGCGCCTTGGTCTCGGCGGCCTCCTCGACCATGGCCACGATCCGGGCGATCACCGAGTCCGACGGGTCCCGCTCGACCCGCACCCGCAGCGCGCCGGTGCCGTTCAGGGTTCCGGCGAACACCTCGTCCCCGGGCTCCTTGGCCGCCGGCAGCGGCTCGCCGGTGATGGTGGCCTGGTCGACCTCGCTCGCGCCGTCCAGCACCCGGCCGTCCGCGCCGATCCGCTCCCCCGGGCGCACGAGCACGACGTCGCCGACGGCGAGCCGTCCGGTCGGCACGGTCTCCTCGCCGCCGTCCTCGGACAGCCGGGTCGCGGTGGCGGGCGCCAGGTCCAGCAGGCCGCGCACCGAGTCGGCGGTGCGGGCGGTGGCGACCGCCTCCAGCGCGCCGGAGGTGGCGAAGATGACGATCAGCAGGGCGCCGTCCAGCACCTGGCCGATCGCCGCCGCGCCGAGCGCCGCGACGACCATGAGCAGGTCGACGTCCAGGGTCTTCTCCCGCAGGGCGCGCAGTCCGGCCCAGCCCGGTTCCCAGCCGCCGGTGGCGTAGGTGAGCGCGAACAGCGGTCCCCACGCCCAGGCGGGGGCCCCGAGCAGGTACAGCGGCAGGGCGGCCAGGAACAGCACCAGCGCCGCGGCCGCCCACCGCGCTTCGGGCAGCGCGAGGAGCCGCGTGCGGCGCCGGGGCGCGGCCGCGTCACGCACGGTCGGACCGGCGGGACGGATGAGGGTGGACGACATGGGCAGCGGGGTCCTTCGCGTACGGAGCGGCGGGGTCTGGCCCGGCCAGCGTAACAGGAATACTTGAACAACGATTCATGTGTTCATGGTCGGCGTACGATGGGCGGATGGGTCATGGAGCCGCATCACCTCGCGACAGCGTCCCCCGCACTCGGCTGGACGCCGCCCATGCCCAGCGCGTCGCCACCACCCTGCAGGCCCTGGCCACCCCGTCCCGGCTGCTGATCCTCGCCCGCCTGCGCGAGGGGCCGCTGCCCGCGACCGAACTGGCCGCCGAGGTCGGCATGGAGCAGTCGGCCTGCTCCCACCAGCTGCGGCTGCTGCGCAACCTCGGCCTGGTGGTCGGCACCCGCAAGGGTCGCTCGGTCGTGTACGCGCTGTACGACGACCATGTCGCCGAGCTGCTGGACCAGGCTCTCTACCATGTCGAGCACCTTCAGCTGGGGGCGCCCGACGTCCCGGCCGAGGACGAGGCACTTTCCCGCGGTGAGCTGTCGGGTGATGACGCGGTGGCTCCGGCGGGTTGAGGGACCGCGTCCTCAGGAACGGGGACGGGCGGCGGACACGGCCAGGGGCAGGATGATGACCGCTGCGGCGAGCGCGGCATAGCCCCAGGTGAGCGTGGCGGCGGACGCGACGGCGGCGACCAGCAGCGGGCCGCCCGCGTCCCCGAGTTCACGGCCGAGTTCCGCCGCTCCCATGGTCTGGCCCATCCGCTCCGCGGGCGTGGCGGCGGCCAGGGCGGCGAAGCCGAGCGGGGTGATCAGGCCGGTGCCCGCGCCGATGAGGACGGCGGCCGCCAGCAGTCCCGCCAGGCCGGGCAGCAGCGCGGCGGCGAGACCGCCGGCGGTCAGGACGAGCCCGGCCGCCAGCCCCGCCGGGACGGTCAGCCGTCCGTCGTCCAGGGCGCGGCCGGCCCACGGCTGAACGAAGGCCGCGCACGCCGCCAGCAGGGAGACGGCGGCTCCGGTGGCCGGCGGGCCTAGCCCGGCGGCGGAACCCGACAGCGGCAGGAATCCCACGCCGACCGACAGCGCGGCGGTGGCGGCGGCCAGGGCCGTGACCGGGCGCAGGAACGCGCCGTCGGCCAGGCGGCGGGCCAGGTCCAGCAGGGTCTGGCGGACCTTGGGCAGTGGGGGGACGGCGGGGACGGCGAGCACCGTCCAGACGGCCACCGCCGCCGCGAGCACCGCCAGGACGGCGAACAGCAAGGCCAGCCCGCCCGCCCAGACCAGCGCCCCGCCGAGCAGGGGCCCGGCGGTGTAGCCGATGCTCTTGAAGAAGCCGTAGGAGCCGAACGCGCGGCCGTGCTTGGCCTGCGGGTTCAGCCGGGCGACCAGGGCCGAGGCCGCCGGGGAGAAGGCGGAGGCCGCGGCACCCTGCCCGAGCCGCACGGCCCACAGCCAGCCCGGATTCCGGACGGCGACGTACACGGCGGAGGCGGCCGCGAACGCGACCAGGCCGCCGATCAGGACCGGCCGGGCGCCGACGCGGTCGGCGAGAGTGCCGAACACCGGCTTGAGGACGACCTCCGCGCCGTCGTACAGGGCGAGGAGCACCCCGAGGTACAGCACCGACCGCACGAGGTCGGCGTCCCCCGCGCCGAGGTTGGCTGCGATGCCGTGGGCGCCGAAGGCGGTGGTGAAGCCGGCCGCGTAGAGCGGCCACATCCGGCGCCGTCCCGAAGTGGGCTGCGCCGGCGGCCGGGTGCCGCTGGGGCCGGTCACGGCGTACCTCCTCGCCGACGGGCGGCGTCGAGGTCGGCGGCGGTGTCGGCCGGCCGCGCGGACGGGCTCCGGCCGTGGCGCTCGCTCAGGTCAGGCCTTGGCGCGCTGCTGCTTGAGGCGGAGCTCCTCCTGCCGGACCTTGTTCAGGACGGCCTGCTCGTGTCGCAGCCACTCGGGGTTCTCGGCCTTCAGAGCCTCGATCTCGGCGGTGGTGAGGGGGCCCGTGACACCGCCCCGGACCAGGCCCGACGCGGAGACGCGGAGCCTGGCGGCGACGACCTGGCGGGGGTGCGGCCCCTCGCGGCGCAGCTCGGCGAGCCAGGCGGGCGGTTCGGCCTGGAGCGCGTTCAGCTCGTCCCGGGAGACGACGCCCTCCTGGAACTCGGCGGGCGCTGCCGACAGCAGGATCCCCAGCTTCTTGGCGGCGGTCGCCGGCTTCATGGTCTGCGGGGTCTTCGTCTTGGACGGGCTCATGACACCAAGGGTAGCCAGCGGAAGGGAGCCGTCCGGACGCGACTAGGCTGAGGGGATGACTGAGGGTGAGTTCCGGGTGGCCTACGCGCCGGGGGTGACCCCCGGGAAGTGGGCGGGGGTGTGGGCCGAGCGGGTGCGGGACGTGCCGCTCCGGCTGATCCAGGTGCCCGCCGCCGAGGCCGTCCCCCTGCTGCGGGACGGCGGCGCGGACGCGGCGTTCGTGCGCCTGCCCGTCGACCGGGACGCCCTCCACGTGATCCCGCTGTACGTGGAGACGACCGTGGTGGTGGTGCCGAAGGACCACGCGGTGGCCGCGGTCGACGACGTGGAGCTCGCCGATCTCGCCGACGAGGACGTGTTCGAGCCGCTCGACGAGGTCCTGCCGCTGGCCGAGCGCCCCGGGCAGCCCGCCTTCACCCGTCCGGAGAGCACGGCGGACGCGGTCGAGCTGGTGGCGTCGGGGGCGGGCGTCCTCCTGCTCCCCCAGTCCCTGGCCCGGCTCCACCACCGCAAGGACCTCACCTACCGGCCCGTGACCGACTCCCCGCAGTCCCAGATCGGCCTGGCGTGGCTCGACGCCGAGACGAGCGACCTCATGGAGGAGCTGATCGGCATCGTCCGGGGGCGCACCGCCAACAGCTCCCGCGGCCGCGCTCCCCAACAGCCGCAGCCCGCCGCCCGGAAGAAGGCCCCGCAGAAGCCGTCCGCGCCCAGACAGCGCCGCCGGACGCGCCGCCGCTAGCGGGACCGAGGTCACTCGACGACCGCGCGGACGCCGGCGGGATCGGGGAATGCGGGGGCGGCACCGGTTCCGGGCCGGCGGCGCAGGTAGTAGGCGACGGCCAGGACGAGGACCGACGGGCCCCACAGGCCGACCGGACCTGTGCAGATCAACGCGAGCGCCTGCCACCAGCCGTTGTCGTACGGCTGGCTCTCGACGACGCCGTACACGGCGAGGACCTTCCCGCCGCCGAGTGGCACAGCGGTGAACAGCACGGTGAGGACCAGTCCGCCGAGAACGGCGGGGACGACCGCCGCGAGCGGCCGGACGCGCCTGCCGCCGATGAGCGGAAGCCACCCGGGCGCCACCTCGCCCCAGCCACGCACCAGGCCGGTGCACAGCAGGGCGATCAGCTCCGACGTCACACTCAGCCCGAGGACATAGGGGACGCTCACCCAGTAGCCGGGCATGCCTTCGCCCTCATGTCTCTGGCCCATGTCGAAATGCACCGCGAAGGGCAGCCGCCACAGGCACGAGGGCAGCAGGAGCAGCGGTAGCGCGTAGGCCAGACGAAGGATCCAGCGCGGAACCGGACGTTCGGTGTCGCTGGCGGCCGGCCCCGTGTGGACGACGGCGCGCAGGAGCTTGGAGATGGTCACGGCCACGACTCTTCCGTCCTGCCCGGCTCCGGTGATCACCCGCAGGGAGCGGCCGGCTCCCCCGCCGGAGGGATTTCACCGGGTCGGCGCGGCCTTCCGCGGGCCGTCGCTCATCGGCCGGAGGCTTGTCCGCTGCCCACGTCATGCCAGACCGCCTTGGCCCCACTGTGTCCGATGCGGACGACCTGGACGCCCGCGGCGGCGGAGGCCCCGACGGTGAGGACGGCCGCGGCCACGGTGACGAGGGTGGCCCAGCGGGGGGCGGAGGCGGCGCGGCGGGCGTACCAGGCGACCGCAACGAGGGCGGCGAGCCCCAGCCACAGGCCCGCGACCAGGGGAAGCAGGCCGTCGGCGAGTTCGGCGTGGTGTTCCACCAGCGCGGTCCGCGGCACCTTCTTCTCCAGGCCCTCGCCGCTGGAGGTGGCCATCGGGACCGACACCACGCCGAGGGTGGCCAGTCCCAGGACCCAGGGGCCGGCGGCCTTCCGCGCCCTGGGCCAGAGCGCCACCACGAGCGCGGCCACGACGACCAGCGGGATCAGGAAGACGACCAGGTGGACGACCAGCGGGTGGACGGGGAGACCCCAGAGGGTGGTGGGCATCGTGATCCTTCGAGTCGGTGACTCCCAGCAGTGAAGCCGTTCGGCCATTACCGGGAAACCGTCCAGGCGGGATTCAGAGACTCTTCATAGGAGCCGTCGCCCGCCGGTGGCGGGAGTCGCCGCCCCGGTCACCAGGAGCCGCCGT
>NZ_JBFAOF010000387.1:0-6266 GCF_040675125.1 Spirillospora sp. NPDC049652
CTCGACATGCGCCGCCGGGTCGAGGCCGACCGCCGCGCGACCCGCCGCAGCGTCCGCATCGTCGTCGCCGTCTCGGTGGGGACGGCGCTCGTCCTCGCGGTCTTCAACCACGGCTACGTCAAGCCGTACGACGACTTCCTCGGGCAGCTCGTCCTGATCCTGGTCATCGCCCTGTACGCGGGCGGGTTCGTGTGGCTGCGCCAGCTCTCCAAGTACGAGCTGCCCGGCCGCTTCCTCGTCGAGCCCGCGCCGTCGCCGGGCGTGCCGGACGAGGTCCCGAGCACGGTGGCGGGCTGGCGTCCCGGCTCCCGTTCCGGCTCGGGGTCCGCCTCGGCGGCCGGCTCGGCGACCGGCTCGGGGCTGCGCGGACGCCAGGCCACGGACGCCGGAGGTGGTGGCTCATGACCGGCGCGATCCTCGCCGGGGCCGTCGTGGGCCTGGGCCTCTACCTGCTGTCGCGCGCGCTGTTCCCGCCGCGTCCGGGCCTCGCGACCCGGCTCGCGACCTTCGACGCGGCCCGCGACCGGGAGCTGGCCAGGTGTCCCGCCCGGACGTCGCCGACGCTGGAGAAGGTCGGCGGCCTGCGCGCCCGCGTCGGCGGCACGGCGGCCCGCTACTGCGAGGCGCGCGGCTGGGAGCTCCGGTCGATCCGCGCGGACCTCGCCATCACCGACCGGTCGCTGGAGGCGCTGCTCGGCACCAAGTTCCTGCTCTCCGCCGCCGCGCTGCTGTTCATCCCGGTCGTCACCGGCTACTTCGCGCTGCTCGGCCTCGGCGTGAGCCTCCAGGCGCCGCTGTGGCTGTGCGGCGCGTTCGCCGTCGTGTTCTTCTTCATGCCGGACATGCAGCTGCGGCACGAGGCGCGCGGACGCCGGCAGGACTTCCGGCACGTCGTCGGCGCGTTCCTGGACCTCGTCGCGATGAACCTGGCGGGCGGGCGCGGCGTCCCCGAGGCATTGCTCGCCGCGTCGAGCGTCGGCGACGGCTGGGCGATGCTGCGGATCCGCGAGGCCCTGTCCAACGCGCGCATCTCCGGCCGGACGCCGTGGCAGTCGCTCGGCGACCTCGGCGACGAGCTCAACGTCGAGGAGCTGCGCGACCTGGCCGGCGCGCTGTCGCTGGTCGCCGACGACGGCGCGCAGATCCGCAAGTCCCTCGCCGCGCGCGCCGCGTCCATGCGCAGCCGCGAGCTGTCCGACCTGGTCGGCCGCGCGAACGAGCGGTCGCAGTCGATGCTGGTGGCCCAGCTGCTGTTCTGCGCCGCGTTCCTGATCTTCCTCGCCTACCCCGCTCTGATGCGCCTCACGACCTCGTGAGGCGCCGCGAAGAAGGAGAACCGATGAACCCGCTGAACGATCCGATGGTCGTGTACCTGCGCGTCCTGCTCTCCGACCGCCTGCACCGCCTGCGCTCCGCCGACGAGGACGAGCGGACGCTCGGCGCGTCGGCGATCGAGTGGGCCATCATCACCGCGATCCTCGTCGGCGTCGCCGTGGCGATCGGAGCCGTCGTCAAGGGACGCATCGACAAGGAGGTCGCGAACATCAAGTAGCCGCCCGTCCCAGGAGGAACCGCCATGCCGCGCACCGAGCTCCGGCCTTCCCCGCCGGTCCGCGCCCGCCGCCCCCGCGACCCGGGCGCGGCAGGACGTCGCCGTGCCGCGTCGGATCGTGGCCGTGGCGCGTCGGGACGTGGCGCGTCGGGACGTGATGCGTCGGGACGTGGCCGCGTGGCGAGGGGACGAGACGAGGGCGCGTCGGCGATCGAGTTCGCGATCCTCGCCCCGATCCTGATCCTCACGCTGCTGGCGGTGTTCCAGTTCGCGTTCTACTACTACGCCCGCGAGATCACCCTCGCGGCCGCGCAGTCCGGCGCGCGCGTCGCCCGGACGACGCCGGGCGGCGGCTGGCAGGGCGAGGCCGACCGGACCGCGCGCGACTCGGCGTCCAAGGTCGGCAGGGGCATGCTGGACGGGGACGTGCGGGTGGCGTCCGGCGAGGACGGCGACCACCGCTGGGTGGAGGTCAGCGGCAAGGTCGTCAAGGTCATCCCGTTCCTGGACTTCCACGTCTCGCAGCGCTCGGGCGGTCCCATCGAGTGCTTCCGTCCGGACGTCGGTTCCGGCACGGCCTGCCAGGGCGGCGGCGCACCATGACCCGCCGCGTGCACCGGCCCGCGGACGACGAGGGCACGATGACCCTGGAGATGGTCTTCGCGACCCCGATCATCCTTCTCCTGCTCGGCCTGCTGGTGATCTCCGGACGCGTGGTGGACGCGCAGAGCCAGGTGGACGGCGCGGCCCGGGACGCCGCGCGCGCCGCGTCCACCGGCAGGTCCGAGGGCACGGCACGGGACCTGGCGCAGCAGGCCGCGACGGGTGACCTGTCGGGGCACGACTGGTGCGAGGGCGGCCCGAAGATCGACCCTGACACGTCCGCGTGGGGCGCGGGCGGACGCGTCACCGTGACCGTGACCTGCCATGTCGACTTCTCCGACCTGGCCCTGCCCGGCTTCCCCGGCGGCCGCACCCTCACCGGCAAGGCCGTCGCGCCCATCGACACCTACACCTACCGGGGCGACGACACCCCATGACCTCCACCGACCCGAACCCCACCCGGCGATCCTCGTCCCGAGGCGGATCTGGTCCGTCCGACGAGCGCCCGGCGTCCCGCCGCCGGACCGGGCCGCTCGCCCGGCTGCGCGACCCGGCCGAGCGCGACCGCGGCACGGTCACGCTCTACATCGTCCTGTTCACGCCCGCCGTCTTCGTCCTCGCGGGGCTCCTCCTGGACGGCGGGCGCGCCATCCACGCCCGCCAGCGCGCGGCCGACATGGCCGAGCAGGCAGCGCGCGCCGGGGCGAACCAGATCGACACCACGACCCTCCGCGACAGCGGCAAGGTCCAGATCGACACGCAGACCGCCTGCGCGAGCGCGTACTCCCTGCTGAACGACTACGGCGAGCAGGTGGACGCGAGTTCCTGCGACCCGGCGCCGAACGAGGTCCGCGTGTCCGTGCGGATCACCGTCCACCCGCAGCTGCTCAGCATCATCCCCGGGATGGGCTCGTTCCAGATGACCTCCGAAGCGTCCGCTCACCCGGTGACCGCCGACAACCCGCAGTAGGGCCGTCCGGACGCCCGCTCTCTGCGCGCGGTCGCTCGGCGCGGGGTCGCTCGGCGCGGGGTCGCTCGGCGCGGGGTCGCTCTGCGCGGCGCCGGAAACGAGGGGTCGGATTCCTGCCAGCCCTTCGGCGGCGGTGTGCGCCAGGCTCGGCTCCATGTCGAACGAACCGGACGCCTGGTCCGTCATGCAGAAGTTCTATGAGGCCGAGGCCGCCTATGTGGCGGCGGGCGGGTACGGGAAAGCCGATTTCGGGGACGTGGCCGCCTATCTGGATCCGGATGTCGTGCTCTACCAGGCCCCCGGAATGCCGTTCAGCGGCACCGGTGAATGGCGGGGGCATGAGGGAATGGAACGCTTCATGGCCGCCTTCGGCGACACCTGGGAGTCGATGGAGTTCCTCGGCCAGGAGCACTGGGGCGACGCCGGGACCGTCGTGGTGAGCAACCGCGTCCGCTTCCGCGCCAAGGCCACCGGCCGGGACGTCGAGACCCGGATCGTGCAGCTGATCAAGGTCCGGGACGGCCGCATGCTCGAATGCCGCCCGTTCTACTGGGACACGGCCGCGATCACCGAGGCCTGCACTCCGTGACGGAGCCGGCTCATCAAATGATGACAAACGCAGTCGCTCACCATGTGAGTGATGGCGTGATGTGGCCATAGGGGCCTGAACCGGTCTATTGCAAAGAATGACGAGGTGGCTGATGGTGACGTGAATCGGAGACGCGCGGCGAAGTGATTTCGATCTTCGCCGCCGAAGAAAGGAAGTGCGATGGTGCGGGGAATTCCTCTGGCGCGCCGAATGTCGGCCTGCCTCGTCGCGGCCGGATGCGCGGTCGCCCTCGCGGCGACGCCCGCCTCGGCCGCCACCTGGACGGTCACGGGCGGCCTCTCGATCAACGGACACGGGCGGACCGACTTCATCGACACGACGTCGGGCATGACGCTGGCGATCTGCCGGGACTCCTCCTTCACGGGTGGGTTCGTCAACGGCACCGCCCTTCCCGGGGCCGGGCTCGGGAAGATGACCGCGTGGAGCTTCCACGACACGGGTGTGCCGGCAGGGCAGTGCACCGCGTCGCCCGCCGGCGGCCTCACGACGGCGACGGCGACGGCGTTGCCCTACTCCTTCAACGCGGTGAGCTACAACGCGACCACCAAGACCACGACCGGCACGCTCACCGGCATCCGGATCAACCTCTACATGACCGACGGCTGCCACGCCCAGGTCGCCGGTCCGGGCGGTACCACCGGGACCCTCAACTGGTCCCTTCGCGGAACCTCGCTCACCTTCTCCGGCGGCAACCTGGTCCTCACGACGACGAACACCCTCTGCGACCCGGGCACGATCAATCCGGAGGACACCGTCAGCGCCCCCGGGACCTACACGGTCCTGGGGCCGCCGACCATCACCAGCCCCTGACCCGGTTCAGTCCGCCGGCGGCGTCCAGGCGGCGACGAGGGCCACCAGGCCGGGGAAGCGGGCTTCCAGGTCGCCGGTGCGGACGTGGCTGCGCCGCTCCAGGCCGTACTGCCGCTGCCGGATGACCCCCGCCTCGCGCAGCGCGCGGAAGTGGTGGGTCAGCGACGACTTCGGCCGGTCGAAGCCGAACCAGCCGCAGGTGTGGTCGAAGTCCTCGCGCTCCAGCAGCAGCCGCTGGACGATCTCCAGCCGCAGCGGGTCGCTGAGCGCGCCGAGGACGGTCTCCAGGCGCAGCTCGTCCACGCCCGGTTCGGGCAGCGGCGCGGGAGCGCCGTCCGGTACGGGGATCTCGCGGATCTCGGGCATCGCACCTCCTTGTACGAGTTTGATCGTACTGCATGCTAAGTTCGAAAAAACTCGTACAAGGGGGACCCCTCATGCTCCTGGCACCGGCGACGCCCGCCACGGCCGCGTCCACGCGCTGGATCTGGCTGGCCGCCTGGCCGGTCACGGCCGTGTTCGTGCTGTCGAACGCCGCGACCCCGCTCTACGTCCTCTGGCAGCACCGCATCGGGTTCTCGCGCGGCACCCTCACGGTGGTGTTCGCCTGCTACATCGCCGGACTGCTCGGCTCGCTGCCGGTCGCGGGCATCGCGTCGGACCGGCTGGGGCGCAAGCCGGTGCTGCTGCCCGCGCTCGCCGCCGCCCTCGTCGCGTGCGGCCTGTTCGCGACCGCCTCGTCCGTGGCGGCGCTGATGGCGGCCCGCCTGCTCACCGGCGTCGCGGTCGGCGCGGCGGTCTCCGCCGGGATGGCGGCCGTGACCGACGTCGCGGGGCCGGACCGCCGCCGCCTCGCCGCGCTGCTCGCCTCGACCGCGATGGTGTTCGGGGCGGGCCTCGGCCCGCTGCTCTCGGGCGTCCTGTCCGAGGTCGGCCCCGCGTGGACGGTCTTCGTCGTCGAAGCGTTCCTGCTGGTCAGCGCCATCGCGGTCGTCGCGCGCATGCCCGTCGGGCGGCCCGCGGAGGAGGCTCGGGGGACGCGCTGGGTCCGGATCCCGGGCGTTCCGCGGCCGAACCGGCGGGACCTCGTGATGGGCATCGCGGTGTTCGCGCCCGGCATCACGGCGACCTCGTTCGTCCTGTCGCTCGGCCCGTCGCTGCTCTCCGGGATGCTCGGCACCGACAACCGGATCGTCGCCGGCGCGACCGCGTTCGTGATGTTCTCCGCCGCGACCGGCGTGCAGTTCGCCGTGCGCGGCCTCGTCCGGCCGAAGGTGCTGCTGCTGGGGGCGGTGAGCACACTCGCCGGCATGGGAATGCTCGTCGCGGCCGTCCAGGCGAGGGAGATCGCGCCGCTGGTCGGGGCGGCCGTCCTCGCGGGGGCCGGGCAGGGGCTCGGTCAGCTCGGCGGCCTCTCGCTGCTGAACGCGAACGTCCCGGCGCGGCGGCTCGCGGAGGCCAACGCGGCGCTGAACACCGGCGGCTACCTGCTTGCCGGGACGCTCCCCGTCGCGGCCGGATACTTGAGTGACCCGCTCGGCCTCGCCACGGGGAGCACGCTGTTCGCCGCCGTCCTCGCGACGCTCGCCGCCCTGGGAGCGGCGAGCGTCGTGGCCGGCGCGGGACGCCGCTGACGGCGGGCCCGGCCGGTGCGCGAGAGGGATCAGCGGCTGCCCGCGAGCGTCCTGACCACGGAGAACGGAAGAGCGTGGGGGAGGGAA
>NZ_JBFAOF010000388.1:0-6266 GCF_040675125.1 Spirillospora sp. NPDC049652
CCGCCGACATGCTCTGCACGCAGGCCCGCGTGGACGGCTACCGGACGGCGCTGGAGCGCGCCGGGATCGAGGTCGACAAGGACCTGGTCCGGTACGGCGACTTCCACCACCGCGGCGGCTTCGCCCGCACCCGCGAGCTGCTGGAGCTGCCCGAGCCGCCGACCGCGGTCTTCGCCGGCAGTGACGAGCAGGCCATGGGCGCCTACCAGGCGGCCCGGCTCGCCGGGCTGCGCATCCCCGAGGACCTCAGCGTCGTCGGTTTCGACGACCTGCCGACCTGCGAGTGGCTGTCGCCGCCGCTGACCACCGTCCGGCAGCCGCTGGAGGAGATGGGCCGCGTCGCCGCCCGCACGCTGCTCCAACTGCTGGACGGGCGCCCGCCGCTGACGCCGCGCGTGGAACTGGCCACCGAGCTGCGCGTCCGCGCGTCCACCGCCCCGCCCCCCACGGAGGAACGATGACCGAAGCCGCTCCCGCCGCGCACGCGGTCCGTGAACCGTGGCGGGACCCCGCGCTGCCGGCCGCCGCGCGGGCCGCCGACCTACTGGCCCGGATGACGCCGGAGGAGAAGGCGGGGCAGCTCGCCGGGTACTGGGCGGTGCCCTCCGGAGCCGGTGAGCCCGTGGCCCCGATGGAGGACGACTTCCAGGAAGAGGCGCCGTCGCTCGACGAGGTGGTCGGGCACGGCCTCGGGCAGCTCACCCGGGTGTTCGGGACGGCGCCCGTCACGGCGGCCGAGGGCACGGCCCGGCTGTGCGACCTGCAGCGCCGCGTCGCCGCCGGGAACCGGTTCGGGATCCCGGCGATCGCGCACGAGGAGTGCCTCAACGGCTTCATGACCTGGGGCGCGACCATCTTCCCGAGCCCGCCCGCGTGGGGCGCCACCTTCGACGCCGGCCTCGTGGAGGAGATGGCGGCCGCGATCGGCTCGGTGATGCGGGCGGCGGGCGTCCACCAGGGCCTCGCTCCGGTGCTGGACGTCGTCCGCGACCCGCGCTGGGGCCGGACGGAGGAGTGCGTCGGCGAGGACCCGTACCTCGTCGGCGTCCTCGGCACCGCCTACGCGCGGGGGCTGGAACGGTCCGGTGTGATCGCGACGCTCAAGCACTTCGCCGGGTACTCCGCGTCCCGCGACGGCCGGAACATGGCGCCCGCGCCGATCGGGCCGCGCGAGTTCGCCGACGTCGTCCTGGAACCGTTCGTCATGGCGCTGCGCGACGGGGGCGCCCGGTCGGTCATGCACTCCTACACCGCCGTGGACGGTATGCCCGCCGCCGCCGACGAGGGCCTGCTGACGCGGCTGCTCCGCGACGAACTCGGCTTCACCGGAATCGTGGTCGCCGACTATTTCGGGATCTCCTTCCTGGAGTCCCGCCACCGCGTGGCCGGATCGCGGGCGGAGGCCGCCGCCGCCGCGCTGCGCGCCGGCGTCGACATGGAGCTGCCGAGCGTCCGCTGCTTCGGCGCACCGCTGGTCAACGCGGTCCGGAGCGGCGCCGTCCCGGAGGAACTGCTCGACCGCGCCGCGGCCCGCGTCCTGACGCTCAAGGCCGAGCTGGGCCTGCTCGACGGGCCGCCGTCCCCCGCCGGAACGGAGCCGGACTCCGACGCGCCGGGCTTTGAGGCACCGGACCTCGATCCGCCGGAGCACCGGGCGCTCGCCCGGCGCGTGGCCGAGGAGTCGGTGGTGCTGCTCGCCAACGACGGCGTGCTTCCGCTGGCGTCCGACGCGCGGGTCGCGGTGGTGGGCGCGCTCGCCGACGACCCGTTCGCGATGCTGGGCGCCTACACCTTCCCCGGACACGTCGGGCGCGGGCATCCGGACCTGCCGCTGGGCGTGGAGATCCCGACGCTGGCCGACGCGCTCCGCGCCGAGGGCGCCGATCTGCGGGTGGCGGCCGGCGGGGACGCGCTGGAACCCGACGACGCCGACATCACCGCCGCCGCCGAGGCCGCCCGGGCCGCCGACGTGTGCGTGCTCGCGCTCGGCGACCGCGCGGGGCTGTTCGGACGCGGCACGTCCGGCGAGGGCAGCGACGCCCGGACCCTCGCGCTGCCGGGCCGGCAGGCCGACCTCGCCGCCGCGGTCCTGGACACCGGGACGCCGACCGTCGTCGTGCTGTTCACCGGCCGCCCGTACGCGCTGGAGGGCGTCGCCGACCGTGCCGCCGCGGTCGTCCAGGCGTTCTTCCCCGGGCAGCGGGGCGGACCGGCCGTCGCGGGGGTGCTGTCCGGGCGGCTCGAACCGTCCGGGCGGCTGCCGCTCAGCGTGCCCCTGCGCGCGTCCGGCCCGTCCGCGCCCTACCTGCGGTCGGCGATGGACGGCGCGCACGGCTGGAGCAGCGTCGACCCCGCGCCGCTCTACCCGTTCGGGCACGGCCTGACCTGGACCCGGTTCGAGTACGCCGACCTGCGGGCGGACGAGCGGGCGGGCACGGACGGGACGGTCACGGTCAGCGCGGTCGTCCGCAACGCCGGGGACCGCGCGGGGACCGAGGTCGTCCAGCTGTACCTGTCGGACCCGGTCGCGTCGGTGGTGCGGCCGGTGCGCTGGCTCGCCGGGTTCGCGCGGGTCCGGCTGGAGCCGGGCGAGGCGGCCCGGGTCGCGTTCGAGGTGCACGCCGACCGGACCTCCTTCACCGGCCCCGACCTGCGGCGCGTCGTCGAACCGGGAGTGGTGGAGGTCGCCGTCGGGCGGTCCAGCGGCGACCTGCCGCTGCGCGGCTCGTTCACGTTGGACGGGCCGGTCCGCGAGCCCGGCCGGGACCGCGTTCTGACCGTCCCGGTGCGGGTGACGCGGTTGTGAGGCGCTTCCGCAACCCCGTCCTGCCGGGCTGCCACCCGGACCCGTCGATCTGCCGGGTCGGCGACGACTTCTACCTCGTGACGTCGAGCTTCGAGTGGTTCCCCGGCCTGCCGGTGCACCACAGCCGCGATCTGGTGCACTGGCGGCCGATCGGGCACGCCCTCGACCGGCCGGAACAGCTCCCGCTGGACGGCGTCCCCGCGTCCGGCGGGCTGTACGCGCCCACGCTGCGCCACCACGACGGCACCTTCTACCTGGTCTGCACCCTCGTGGACGGCCCGGACTGGTCGGGGCACTTCGTCATGACGGCCCGCGACCCGTCCGGGCCGTGGTCGGACCCGGTGCGGCTGGCGGGCGCCGGCATCGACCCGTCCCTGTTCTTCGACGACGACGGCCGCGCCTGGTGCACCGGGACCCGGCCGACCGGCCGGTACGAGGGGCACACCGAGATCTGGCTGCGCGAGTTCGAACCCGGGTCGCTGTCGCTCACCGGCGAGGAGCACCTGATCTGGGACGGAGCGCTGAAGGGCGCGATCTGGTCGGAGGGCTCGCACCTCTACCGCGTCGGCGGACGGTACTACCTGCTGACGGCCGAGGGCGGCACCGCCATGGACCACGCGGTGATGGTCGCGCGGGCCGACCGCGTCACCGGCCCCTACGAGGGAAGTCCCCGCAACCCGGTGCTGACCCACCGCCACCTCGGCTCCGGCCACCCGGTCGTCGGGACCGGGCACGCCGACCTGGTGGAGACGCCGGACGGCGAGTGGTGGATGGTCCTGCTCGCCATGCGCCCGCACCACGGCGACCGATGTGCCCTCGGCCGCGAGACGTTCCTCGCCCCGCTCACCTGGGAGGACGGCTGGCCGGTCGCCGCCGGCCTGGTCGAGGCGGAGGGTCGTGCGCCGTCGTTGCCGGAGCACCGGTGGCCCGCCGTCCCGGCCTGCGACCGGTTCGACGGGCCGGAGCTCGACCCGTCCTGGGTCATGCTGCGGACGCCGCGCGAGCGGTGGTGGAGCTTGACCGACCGTCCCGGCCGGCTGCGGCTGCGAGTGCGTCCGGACGGCCTCGACGGCACCGCCAACCCGTCCTTCGTCGGACGGCGGCAGCGGCATCCGGAGTTCGCCGCGTTCACCGCGGTCGACTTCGCGGGCGGCGACGGCGAGGAGGCCGGGCTCGCGCTGATGCAGAACGGCGACTTCCTCGTCGTGCTGGCCGTGACGGGCGGGAGGGTGCGGCTGGCCGCACGCGAGCGGGGCGTCACGACCGTCCTGGCCGAGGCGCCGGTCGGGCCGGGAGGCGTCGGGCTCGGGTTCGAGGCCCGCGGCCGCTGGTACCAGGCGTCCTACTCCCCGCGCCCCGGGCAGTGGACGCCGCTGGGCGACCCGGTCGACGGCGACCTGCTGACCAGCCAGGTCGCCGGCGGTTTCACCGGCGTCCTCGTCGGCCTCTACGCCACCTCCCACGGCCGGTGCAGCACGAACCACGCCGACTTCGAGTGGTTCGAGTACCTCCCCCTCCCGTCCGACTAGAGGAGGCGGGCGGGGTCGGCGATGACGCGCTCGATGACGAGCCCGGCCGCGCCGAGGACGGCGGCGCCCTCGGCCAGGCCGGACACCTCCACCGCCGGGACGCCGCGGCGCAGCGCCCCGGTCCCGGCGGCCAGGACCGCTTCGAGCGGCGGCCGGATCCACGCGGCCAGCGGCGAGAAGACCCCGCCGAGCACGATCGCGTCCGGGTCGAGGAGGTTGACGGCGGAGGCGAGCGCCCCGCCGAGCGCGCGGCCCGCCCGGTCCACGGCGGCGAGGGCGGCGGCGTCACCGCCGTTCAGCCGGTCGAGGAGCGCGTTCACCGAGCCGTCCGGGCCGGTGACCGTCCTCGCCTGCGGGACGCCGGCGGCGCGCAGCATCGCCTCCTGCCCCGCGATCTGCTCCAGGCAGCCGCGCCCGCCGCACGAGCAGGGCGGGCCGGAGGGGTCGGCGACCAGGTGGCCGAGCTCGCCGGCGAAGCCGTGCGCGCCGCGGAAGACCCGGCCGCCGACGACGATGCCGGCGCCGATCCCGACCTCCCCGGAGACGTGCACGAAGTCGCCGAGCCGCGCGCCGTCCCCGAACCACAGCTCGCCCAGCGCGGCGAGGTTCGCCTCGTTGTCGTACTCGGCGGGCAGCGGCGCCGCACCGGCCGGCGGCGCGACGGGGAAGGCGGTGGGGACGGGGACGTCCGTCCAGCCGAGGTTCGGGGCGTGCCGGACGACGCCGCGCTCGCGGTCGAGCAGGCCGGGCAGCGCGACGGCGGCGCCGGCGACCGCGAGGCCCTGGCCGGCGACCGCCGTGACGGCCTCCGCGGCGAGCGCGGCCAGCGCGGCGAGGACGTCGGCGGGCGGACGGCCGCGGTTGTCGGAGCTGACCACGTGCCGGTACCGGACCTGCTTGCCGAGGTCGAGCACGCACGCGGCGAGGTAGTCGACGTTCACCTCGAGGCCGAGCCCGGCGGCGCCGTCCCCGGCGATCGACACGCCGACGCCCGGCCGGCCGCGCTCGCCCTCGTGCACAGGCGCGCCGTCGCGGACGAGGCCCGCCCCCTCCAGCAGGCCGACCAGGTTGGAGACGGTGGTCTTGGTGAAGCCGGTCAGCTCGGCGAGCCTCGCCCGGGTGACGGGCTGGTGCCGGGCGATGTGCTCCAGCACGACCGCGAGGTTGCGGCCCCGCATCGTCGCGTGCCGGACGGGGGCGTTCCCGGACTTCGTCATGAGTCCACCCTAATTCAATCCGGTTCCTGGGCAGGGCCGATGCCATCTGCTACGTTAATTAGTCCATACTCTTTACGAAAGAGGGCGCATGGCCGAGACCCTGGTGGCGGGCGTCGACTCGTCGACGCAGTCGACGAAGGTCGTGCTCTGCCGCGCCGGGGACGGCGCCGTCGTCGCGGAGGCGTCGGCCCCCCACCCGGACGGCACCGAATGCCATCCCCGGCACTGGTGGGACGCGCTGTCGCGGGTCCGCGACGTGCTCGAACGCGCCGACGCGGTCGCCGTCGCCGCCCAGCAGCACGGGATGGTCGCGCTCGACGGCGGCGGCGAGGTCGTCCGGCCCGCGCTGCTGTGGAACGACACCCGCTCGGCGCCGCAGGCCCGCGCCCTGGTCGCCGAGTTCGGCGGGCCACGGGCGTGGGCGGAGCGGACCGGCAGCGTGCCCCTCGCCTCGTTCACCGTCGGCAAGCTGCGCTGGATGGCCGAGCACGAACCGGAGAACGCCCGCCGCACCGAGCGGGTGATGCTCCCGCACGACTGGCTGACCTGGCGGCTCGGCGCGGACGAACCGGTCACCGACCGGGGCGACGCGTCCGGCACCGGCTACTGGTCCCCCGCCACCGGCGCCTACCTGCCCGACCTGCTGCGCGCCGCCCTCGGGCACGACGCCGAGCCGCCGCGCGTCGCGGGCCCGGGCGAGGCGGTCGGCGAGAC
>NZ_JBFAOF010000389.1:0-6259 GCF_040675125.1 Spirillospora sp. NPDC049652
TGCTCGCCGAACCCGGGACGACGCTCACCGTCGAGGCCATCGCCAAGCGGGCCGGGCTGGGCGCCGCGACGGTCGTGCGCGCCTTCGGCGGCAAGGACGCCCTGCTGGACGCCGCCGTCGCCCGCCTGCTCGAACCGGTCGTCCGGCGCGCCCGCGACCTGCTCGGCCAGATGGCGCCCTCCTCGGCGCTGCGCGCCTTCCTGCGCGAGCTGATCGACTTCCAGACGGCCCACCACGCCGTGAACGACCTGCTCGCCGGGCTGGACCTGCCCGCCACCACCGCCCTGCGCGCCGACCTGGTCGGCGCCGTGGAGGAGATGATCGAGGGCGCCCGCGCGGACGGCGAGGTCCGCACCGATCTCGACCCCGCCACGACGACGACGCTCATCGGAGAGACCGCCCTGGCCGTCGCCCGCGCCCAGCCGTCCGCCCCGGGCCTGGCCGACGCCTACCTGACCGTCCTGCTGGACGGCCTCCGGCCCCCCGGCTGACCTCCGCTCACCGGCCGCCGCCCCGAACCTCCGCGTCCACGGCCCACGCGTCCGCGACCGGTCCGAGGTGGCGAAGCTTGTCGGGATTGATCACGACATGGACGGCCTGGACGCCCCCGCCGGCGATGTCCAGGGCCATCGTGTGCAGGACCCGGCCGGCGCGGTCGCGGAAGACCGCGCCCGGCCGTCCGTTGATCTCGCACGGTTCGTCCGCGACCCCCGCGCCCGCCATCCGGGGGAACGCGGCGGCGAGCAGGCGCGCCACACTCCGCACACCGCTGAGGACCCGGCCGAGCTGCGGGGCCTTGCCGCCGCCGTCCCCCATCAGCGACACCTCGTCGGCCAGCAGGTTCTGGAGGCCGAGGACGTCACCCTCGCGCAGCGCGGTGAAGAACCGCGCTGCGAGCTCGTCGCGCTCCCGGCGGCTCGCCGCGAAGCGCGGTCGCCCCTCCCGCATGTGCCGGCGCGCCCGGACGAGCAACTGACGGCACGCCGCCTCCGTCCGCCCGACCGCGGACGCGACCTCCGGGAAAGGGAAGTCGAACACGTCGCGCAGCACGAACACCGCGCGTTCGAGCGGGCTCAACCGCTCCAGAAGCAGCAGCGCGGCCACCGACAACGATTCGGCCAGCTCCGCCGAGCGCTCCGGATCCTGGTACGGATCGGCGAGCAGCGGCTCCGGCAGCCACGGCCCGACGTACTCCTCGCGCCTGACCCGCGCCGACCGCAGCACGTCGATCGAGATCCGCGTCACCGTCGCCGACAGGAACGCCTTCGGCGACTCGGCGTCCGCGCGGAACGCCTCGTACCGCAGCCACGTCTCCTGGACGGCGTCCTCGGCCTCGCTCACGCTGCCCAGGATCCGGTAGGCGATCGAGAACAGCAGCGGCCGGAACTCCTGGAAATCGTCGGTCCTGCTCACTCGGCCCCTCCGCACGAACCCCGCGCCACCCCAGAGGTGAGGCCGGTCACACCGTGTCACAGGCCGCCGGGCCGTCTCGTCTCGTGGGCATGACGAACACTGAGCAGACCACGGTAGTGATCACCGGCGCGAACAAGGGACTCGGCCTCGAGACGGCACGGCGGCTCGGCGCGCTCGGCTGGAAGGTCTTCCTCGGCTCGCGCGACGAGCGGCGCGGCGCGACGGCCGCCGCCGAGCTGGCCGCGGACGGCGCCGACGTGACGCCCGTCCGGCTGGACGTGACCTCGGACGACTCCGTCGCCGCCGCGGTGCGGGCCGTCCGGGAGCACACCGACCGGCTGGACGTCCTGGTCAACAACGCGGGCGCGCCGGGACACGCCGTCCCGCCGGCCGACGTGACGATCGAGGAGATCCACGGCGTGTACGACACCAACGTCTACGGGCCGATCCGGGTCACCAACGCCTTCCTCCCGCTGCTGCGGAGGTCGGGCAACGCGCGGGTCGTGATGGTCTCCAGCGGCGGCGGCTCCTTCGCCGTCGTCACCGACCCGGACCAGCCCGTGGCGAACATGCACGAGCTGGCTTACAGCTCGTCCAAGGCGGCGCTCAACATGGTCACCGTCCGGTACGCGCGGGCGCTCCCGGACATCAAGTTCAACGTCGCGACGCCCGGCGAGGTCGCGAACCACAAGTTCGCCGCCACCGACATGAACCGCCACACCGGGCAGCTCACCGTCACCGAGGGCACCGACTCGATCGTCCGGCTCGCGACGCTCGACCCGGACGGCCCCACCGGCACCTTCACCGACCGCCTCGGCCCCGTCGCCTGGTAGCGCTCCGGCGGAGCGGCCGAGGTCAGCCCGCGGCCCCCACGATCCGGACGAGCCGGACCAGCGCGGCACGCCGGCCGTCCGGGTCGTCGTCCAGGCCGGGCATCAGCATCGGCTGCAGCTGCGGGGTGGCGAACCACCAGCCCGCCAGCGCGATGACCGCGTACAGCAGCTCCCCGGGTTCCACCTCGGCGTTCAGCCGCCCCGCCGCCTGCGCCCGCGCGAGGGCGGCGACCTTCTCCGCGTAGTGCGCGGCGCGCTCGCTCCGCGCCGCGACCGGCTCCCCGTCCGCGGCGTGGAGCCCCTCCCAGTGCAGCAGCCGGACGAAGTGCGGGTGCTCGCGATGGTAGTCGAAGACGCGTCCGGCGTACTCGCCCAGGTCGGACGCGGCGCGCTCGTCGAGCGGCACCGCCTCGGCCAGGCGCTGGAGCTCGCGGGTGAGCACGACGGCGAACATCTTCCGCTTGTTGCCGAAGTAGGAGTAGATCCGCTCCTTGTTCACCCCCGCGCCCGCCGCGATCCGGTCCATCCTGGCCGCCTCGGGCCCGTGGGTCGCGAACTCCTCGACCGCGGCCTCCAGGATGAGCCGCCTGGTCCGCTCGGTGTCCCATGCCATGCCCCGAGCGTACGCCATCTCCAACCAACGGGTTGGAATTCGGGCCGGGCCGTGCCAAACTCCAACCAACGAGTTGGAATCGGTTTCGGAGGAGCCCCCCATGACCACGCCCGCGACCCCCGCCACCGCGCCGTCGATCCACCTGCGTGCGCTGTTCACCTGGCTGGCCGTCTACTCGATGCTCATGGCCACCCAGATCGTCCTCGGCCCCGCGCTGCTCTCGCTGCCCATGCCCGTCCGGATGCTGGCGATGACCGCGATCGTGGTCCCGACCGTCGTCTACGGACTCCTCCCGGCGATCCTGCGCGCCCACGCGGCGCTGCGCCGCCGCACCGCCCGCTGACGGTCAGACCACGCGTCCCCATTCCGCGATCCGCGGTTCCCGGTCCTTGAGGTCCCACCACTCCAGGAGGTTGGCGTGCAGGACGGCCACCAGCGCCGAGGTGTTCACGTCGGGCTCCAGGTCGAGCGGGTCCATCGGGACGGAGACGTCCCAGGTCCCCGGCCCGCCCAGGTGATCGGCGACGCTCACCCGCAGCCGCACCGCCGGCCGCTCGCCGGTCCCGCCCAGCGCCGCCGACTCGACACGCATCCGCACGCCCCCGGCCCGCAGCCCGAGCACCTCGTTGAGCCGCCGGGCCAGCTCGGCCGGGGGCAGCGGAAGCTCGGAGGCCACTAGATGTCCTGCGTGACCGCGCAGGGCCCCCGGGACGGGAGGGCCAGCCGCACATGCGCGATGTCCCGCCGGTAGGCGGTGATGATCCCCTGCGGCCGGACGGCGTGCCCCCGGTACGCGCCGCCGTTGTAGATCACCCGGAAGAGCTCCTTGCAGCGCCGGTCGAACAGCGCGTAGATCGCGGTGCCGCCGTCCCCCTGGACGTCCTGCACCACGACCCCGCGCGAGATCGTCAGGGCGATCCGCCGGTCGAAGTCGGCGCTCCACCGGTGGGTGATGTGGCGGTAGCCCCAGGTGGACGTCCCGCACCGCAGCGGCAGGCGCGAGGCGCCACGCCGGTACAGCCTCACGATGTGCGCGTAGCCCTTGCCCGCGCAGGGGTCGGCGAGCTGCTGCGCCGCCGCGCCCGGCACACCGCCGGCGACCGACGCCACCGCGAGGACGACCGCGACCGTTCCCGTCCGATATCCGACCACGCGTCCTCCCAGAGCAGTCGACTCCACAGAGGAACAGGCTAACTACCCACCGCAGTCGGGGCGATAGCGGATCGGTCAGTTCCGCCTCGACGAACGACGCCACCGCTCACCCGAGGGACGAGACGAACCCCAGAACCAGCACCACCAGCGCGCCGATCCCGAACCGGAGCAACGACCGGCGTCCGGGCGCGGGTCCTTCGAAGAGGACCGCGAACCCGAGCGGCACGAGCGCGAGGCACAACCCGGCCGCACCGGCGACCGACAGCGGCGTCGTGCCCTTCAGGACGCCGAGCGGCATGAGCGCCGCCGTCCCCAGCGCCGCGGCGCGGACCGGGCCCAGCACCCCGGCGCGCCAGGCCCCGAACGCCAGCACGACCCAGCCGAGCATGATCGCGAACGCCGTGTACTGGAAGATGTGGAACGCCTGGTAGGAGCCCGCGACGGCGGCCGTGGCCGTCCGCCTGCCCTGGACGTCCACGAGCCCGAAGGCCAGATGGTCCACCCCGGCATGGAACGTCCGGGCGAACAGCCCCACCATCGCCAGACCGCCGCCCAGCGCCGCGAGCCCGGGACGGCTGGCGCCGACGCGGACGGCCAGCGCGCTCACGGCCGGCCACAACGCCACGGTCCCGGCGGCGAAGCAGCCGTAGGACGCGGCCATCAGCGTCGGATGCTCGTCATAGGCGGCCAACTGGTCGGGGAAGAAGAAGTGGAAGCGCGCTCTGAGGAGCACCCCGAGGAGCAGCAGGACGGGCCCGAGCACCAGCGCGGCTCCAGCCGCCCACCGCCCGGGGAACACGAACGTCGTCCGTGCCGGACCAGGTGACTTCGTCTGTGCCGGACCAGGGGACTGCGTCTCTGCCGGACCAGCGGATCTCATCGAGGACATGGCGACAGGCTGCCCGCGCGCACCGCCCCGCCGGATCGCCCCGAAGCCGACACTTCTTCGTCCGCCCGCAGAGGACAGCGCCGCCCCCGCCACGTCCCCGATCATCCCCAGGGATGATCCCTCCTGGTCCGATGCCCCGGCATGACCTGCGCCGATAACGTGCCGGACGTGGACGAAGCCGACTTCGAGGCCCGTCAGGCGCAGCGCCTGCGCCGGGCCGGGCCGCGCGCTCTCGACGTTCCCCTGGCACTCCTGCTGATCGCCGCGGACGTGACGGTCGCCGGGAACATGCTCAAGGACCGGCCCGGCTTCGCCCCGCACTTCCTGGCGTCCTGCCTGGTCGCTGCCGCGCTGGGGCTGCTCGTGGCCGTCCGGAGGCGGTGGCCCCGGCGCGCGTTGACGGCCGCCGCCGCCCTGTCGTCGGCCGCGCTCGCGTCCGGCGTGCTGTGGGAACCGTTCGTGGCGACCGGGCTCGTGCTGTTCACGGTCGCCACCGTCGAGCCGCCGCGACGGACCGTCCGCGCGCTCGGCTGCTGCGTGGCGGCCGCGCTCGCCGCCGCGGTGATCTCCCAGACCGTCCACCCGCGGTACGGCATGACGGCGGCCGTCGCCTGGACGGTCTCGGCCTGCGCCGTCCCGGCCGCCGCCTGGCTCGCCGGCCGTCTCCTGCGACAGCGCCGCTGGGACGCCGCGTGCCTGGAGGAACAGCGGGTCGGCCGCGTCGTCGCCGACGAGCGGCTGCGCATCGCCCGCGAACTGCACGACGTGGTCACGCACGGCATGGGACTGATCGCGGTCAAGGCGGGCGTCGCCAACCACATCGCCGAGGCGCGCCCCGAGGAGGCCCGCGACGCCCTGCGGGTGATCGAGCGGACCAGCCGCGACGCGCTGGCCGAGATGCGGCGCCTGCTGGAGGTGCTGCGGCACGACTCCCCGCCCGGGACCGACCTCACCCGTCCCGGCCTCGACGGGCTGACCGGCCTGGCCGGGCACGTCCGGGCGGCCGGGGTGGACGTCGAGCTGACCGTGACCGGTGAATACGATCTTCCCGAAGCGCTCCAGCTCACCGTCTACCGGATCGTCCAGGAGGCCCTCACCAATGTGGTCAGGCACGCGGCTCCCACGCGCTGCCGCGCCACCGTGGACGTCTCGTCCCGCCGGGTGAGCGTCGAGGTGGTGGACGACGGCGCGGGCCGTCCGCCTCGGAGGCAGGGCGCCCTGGGCACGGGCGGCCACGGACTGGTCGGGATGCGCGAGCGCGTCGCGATGTACGGCGGCACCTTCAGCGCCGGCCCCCGGCCGGAAGGCGGGTTCGCGGTCGTCGCCACCCTGCCGCGCCCGTCCACCGGGACCGGCCGG
>NZ_JBFAOF010000390.1:0-6251 GCF_040675125.1 Spirillospora sp. NPDC049652
GTACACCTCGCAGCCGGTCAGCGGCGGCTTCATGGGCGCGGCGGACGGCACGCTCGCGGTCATGGTCGGCGGCTCGGACGAGGCGTTCGAGGCCTGCCGCGAACCGTTCGGCGCGTGGGCGGACCTCGTCCTGCACATGGGCCCGGTCGGCTCGGGCACCCGCACGAAACTGGCCCGCAACCTGCTGCACTTCACGGCGTTCACGGCGGCGGCCGAAGCCCAGCGGCTCGCCGAGGCGTCGGGCGTGTCGCTGCGGAGGCTCGCGCGGATCGTCCGGCACACCGACGCGATCACCGGCGGGGCGGGCTCCATCATGCTGCGCCCCACGACCGCACCGCTCGCGGGCGACGACCCGCTGCGCCCGATCCTCGACCACGTCCGCGCGCTCGGCGAGAAGGACCTGGCGTTCGCCCTCGAACTGGCGGACGAGCTGGGCGTCGAGACCCCGCTCGCCCGCCTCGCCCTCGCCCGCTTCGCCGCCGGGCTCGGCCTCACCCAGGAGGATGACGATGGATGAACGCCGCGCCCGCGGCCTGGCCAAGATGCGCGAGGTCTACGGCTGGGAGGTCGGCGACGCGCCGGGCGACTTCTTCGGCATCACCGTCGACCACCTCTTCGGCGACATCTGGACGCGTCCGGGCCTGTCCCTGCGCGACCGCCGCCTCCTGCTGATCGGCATGCTCGCGGGCCAGGGCCTCAACGACGTCCTCGACATCCAGATCCCGGCTGCCCTGGAGAGCGGCGACCTCACGCCGGACGAACTCCGCGAGACCGCCATCTTCCTGACCCACTACATCGGCTGGCCGCTCGGCTCCAGGCTGTCGGTGCAGGTCGACACCCTCATCGCGAAGAACCGGAAGCGCCAGGCCTCCGAGTGAGACCGCCCGGGTGAGACCGTCCGGGTGAGGCCCGGCGAGCCCGCCTCTCGTCAGCGGAGCCCGACCTCGCGGGCCAGCGCGGTCTGGATGAGCCGGTCGACCAGGGACGGGTAGTCCAGCCCGGAGGCGGCCCACATCTGCGGGAACGCCGAGGTCGGGGTGAAGCCCGGCATGGTGTTGATCTCGTTCAGCACCCAGCGGCCGTCGGTCGTGTGGAAGAAGTCGACGCGGGCCAGGCCCTCGCAGTCCAGCGCCTCGAAGGCCCGGACGGCGATCCGCTGGACCTCCTCGACGGCGTCGGCGGGCAGGTCCGGCGGGATGGTCAGCGACGTCGAGCCGTCCAGGTACTTGGTCTCGAAGTCGTAGAAGTCGTGCTGGTTCGCCATCCGGATCTCGGCGGGCAGGCTGGCCTCCGCCGGGTCGTCGCCGAGGCCCTGCAGGACGCCGCACTCGATCTCGCGGCCCTCGATCGCGGCCTCGACGATCACCTTCGGGTCGTGCTCGCGGGCCGTCTCGATCGCGGCCTCCAGGCCGGCCTCGTCGGTCACCCGGGTGATGCCCATGCTGGACCCGGCGCGGGCGGGCTTGACGAACACCGGCAGCCCCAGCTCGGCGATCTCGTCCAGCTTGCGCTTGCGCTCGCGCCGCCACTCGCGGTCGGTCATCGTCACGTACGGGCCGACCGGCAGGCCCTGCGCCTGCCAGACCAGCTTCATGAAGCCCTTGTCCTGCCCGACCGCGCTGGCCAGCACGCCCGCGCCGACATACCGGACGCCGGCCAGTTCAAGCAGGCCCTGGAGCGTGCCGTCCTCGCCGTAGGGGCCGTGCAGCAGCGGCAGGACGACGTCGACCTCGCCGAGGGTGCGCGGGACCTCGCCCGGCTCGACGACCAGCAGGCCGTGCGCGTCGGGGTCGAACGGCAGCGCGAGCGCGCTGCCCTCGGCGCCCACCTCGGGCAGCCGTCCGTCGGTGATCGCCAGGTTCAGATCCGACGGGGGCAGCACCCACCTGCCGTCACGGGCGATGCCGACCGGCACCACGTCGTAGCGGTCGCGGTCGATCGCGGCCATCACCGCGCCCGCCGTGACGGCGGAGATGGCGTGCTCGGAGCTGCGCCCGCCGAACACCACCGCCACCCGGATCTTGCGAGAAACCTGGGACATGGTGCCCGACCCTACCGGTGATCAGGCGGTATCGGCCACGCCCGCCGCCGCGCCGGGAGCCGGGTCGCGCCGCGCGCCGGTCTCCCTGCCGGTGACCCGCGCCACCGTGTCCAGGGCCTTGCCGACGTCGCGGACGAGGTCGGCCGCGTCCTCCAGGCCGACGGTGAACCGGACGGCCGCCGGGTCGGCGCCGGGCGTGCCGGTCGCGGCGTGCGCGACGGTCGTGCGGACGCCGCCGTCCGCGCCCGCGACCAGCGCCAGCCGCACCGCGTCCACCAGCGCCTGGCCGGCGGTGAGGCCGCCGTGCGGGGTGACCGTCACCACTCCCCCGAACCGGGTGCCCTCCGGCCCGGCGTCGAACAGGCGGCGGGCGACCGCGTGGTCCGGATGCTCGGGCAGGCCCGGATACCCCACCGAGCGGACGGCCGGATGCCTGGCCAGCGCCGCGGCGAACACGCTCGCGGTGTCGCACTGCCGCCGCACCCGCAGCGGCAGCGTCTCCAGGCCGCGGCGCAGCAGGAACGCGTCGTCCGGCGCGAGCGACGCGCCGGTCTCCACCCGGACGCGCCGGACCACCGTCATCACGTGCGCGCCGCCGACCACCACGCCGCCGGACGCGTCGCCGTGCCCGCCCAGGCCCCCGGACGCGTCGTGCACGACGAGGTCGGCGCCGTGCTCCAGCGGACGGCACACCACCGGGGTCGTCCGGGACGAGTCGACCGCGAGCAGCGCCCCGCCCGCGTGCGCGGTCTCGGCGAGCGCCGGCAGGTCAGCGACCGCGAGCCCGGGATCGGACAGCGTCTCCGCCCACACCAGCCGGGTCGCCGGGCGCATCGCCGCCGCCACCTCGGACGGCTCGGCGAACGTCGTCTCCACGCCGAACCGGGCGAGCAGCCCGGTCAGCACGGACCGCACCGGCCCGTGCAGCCCGGCGGGCGCGACGACGTGCGCCCCGGCCGTGGCGCACGCCAGGAGCACACCGGTGACCGCGGCGGCTCCGGACGGGAACGCCTCGGCGACCACCGGACCGTCCAGGCCCGCGCCCTCCAGCGCGGCGATGCCGGACGCGAAAGCCAGGGCCGACGGGTTGTCGACCGGGCCCGCGACCTCGGCCGCGGCGAGCTCGGCGTGTTCGGCGGCGCCCGCGTAGGCGAACGCGGCCGTGCGCCACACGGGCGCCCCGATCGGGGCCTGCTGCGGGACGACCGGCTGCGGCAGGTGCGCGGCCCGGGTGTTCTCACCCTGCCGGGACCTGGGAGGACTACTCATCGCCCCCAGTGTGTCACGGAGTGTGCTCGTCCTGCTGGCGCGTCACGCCGTAGCGCTCGGGTTTCGGCGACCGGGTGATCAGCGCGAGGCCCGCCTCCTTGACCGGCTTGGCCTCGTGCACCACCGCGACCACCTCCTCGGTGATCGGCATCTCCACCTGGTGGTTGCGGGCCAGCTCCAGCACCGCCTTGGACGACTTGACGCCCTCGGCGGTCTGCTTGGTCACCGCGGTGACCTGCTCGGGCGTCATGCCGCGGCCCAGGTTCTCGCCGAACGTCCGGTTCCGCGACAGGGGCGACGAGCAGGACGCGACCAGGTCCCCCATGCCCGCCCGGCCGGCGATGGTGTGCTCGTCCGCGCCGAGCGAGGCGCCCAGCCGGGCGATCTCGGCGAGGCCGCGGGTCATCAGCACGGCCTTGGTGTTGTCGCCGAAGCCGAGCCCGACCGCCATCCCGACGCACAGCGCGATCACGTTCTTCACCGCGCCGCCGAGCTCGACGCCGATCACGTCGGTGGAGGTGTAGGTGCGGAAGTACGGCGTCATCGTGGCGGCCTGGAGCTTCTCCGCGCCCGCCATGTCCAGGCAGGCGGCTACCGCCGCGCCGGGCTCGCCGACGGCCAGCTCGCGGGCCAGGTTCGGGCCGGAGAACACCGCGACCCGCTCCGGCGGCGCGCCCGCGACCTCCGCGATCACCTCGCTCATCCGCTTGGTGGTGCCGAGCTCCACGCCCTTCATCAGGCTGACCAGCAGCGCGTCCGGCGGCAGGAACGGGCGCCAGGCGGCGAGGTTGTCGCGCAGCGTCTGCGCGGGAACCGCGATCCCGACCACGTCCGCGCCCGCGAGGGCCTCGGCGGCGTCGGTGGTGGCCCGCAGGTCCTCGGGGAGCGCGACGCCGGGCAGGTAGTCCGGGTTCTCGTGCCGCTCGTTGATCGCGTCCACGACCTCCCGGCGGCGGCCCCACAGCGTCACCTCGCTGCCCGCGTCGCACATCAGCTTGGCGACGACCGTCCCCCACGAACCGGCCCCGAGCACGGCACAGCGGAAGGTCACTTGCCGTCCCCCTGCTCCGCGGCCTCCACGGCCGCGGTCTCCGGCTTCGCGGTCTCCGGCTTCGCGGTGTCCGCCGGCCCGGCGGGCGCGACCGGCTCGGCGGGCGCGGCGGGCGCGGCGGGCGCGGCCTCCGGGGACGGGGCGGCGGCGCGGCGGCGCTCCTCCAGGACCTTGTGGTGGTCGTACAGCTCGGCCGGCGGCTCCTCCTGGCGCAGCTCTCCGAGCAGGTCGGCGATCTGGCGCATGATGTCGTCGGTGGCGGCGCGGAGGGTGGCCTTGGTGAGCGGCTGCCCCTCGTACTTGGACAGGTCCACCGGGGGCCCGGCGACCACGCGCATGGTCTTGCGCGGGACCGGGTGGAAGCCCTTCTTCAGCCGTCCGCGCAGGCCGGTCGGCTCGCCCTTCTTGTAGGGCAGCAGCTCGTGCGCGCCCCAGTTCGCCACGGGGACGACCTTCGCGCCCGTCTTCAGCGCCATCCGCGCCACCCCGGTCTGGCCGGTCATCGGCCACAGCTCCGGATCGCGGGTGCAGCTTCCCTCCGGGTAGAACATGAGGCACTGGCCGTTGCGGAGGGCCTCCTCGGCGTCCCGCAGGGCGAGGGCGGCGTCGGAGCGGTCGCGGTACACCGGGATCTGCCCGGTCCCGCGCAGGACGGCGCGGATGACGGGCACGTCGAACAGGGTGGACTTGGCCAGGTACACCGGGTAGCGGCCGGCCTCGTACACGAAGTGCGCGAGCGCGAGCGGGTCGGATTCGGAGATGTGGTTGGCGGCGATGATCACGCCGCCCTCCCCGGGCACGTTCCCCCGGCCCCGCCAGTCCCTCTTCAGGAGCCCGAACAGCAGCGGGCGAAGGATGACGATGGTCAGCTTGCGCCAGCCGGGCGAATAACGGTGCCCCATGCCCGTCCCTCCTCGTCGGAACCCGCGCCGGGATGAACGCGGGGTGTCCTCAAGTGTCGCGGTTGCGAGCGCATAAAGTCGAATGGCCATGTCTACAGCAGAACGCGCCGTGCCCCGCCCCGGCTGGACGCTGATCGTCCCGGTCAAGGTGCTGGCCAGGGCCAAGACCCGGATGGCGGACGGCGCGGGCCGGCACCGCGAGGCGCTGGCGCTCGCGGTCGCGGGCGACACCGTCGCCGCGGCCCTGTCCTGCGACCGCGTCCGCGCTGTGATCGTCGTCACCGACGACCCGCTGCCCGCCGCCGAACTGGCCGCGCTCGGCGCGACCGTCGTCCCGGACGAGCCGGACGCCGGCCTCAACCCGGCGCTGGTGCACGGCGCGGGCCGGGCCCGCGAACTGCACCCGGACACCGGCGTCGGCGCGCTCTCGGCCGACCTGCCCGCCCTGCGCCCGGCGGAGCTCGCCCGGGCGCTGGACGCGGCGTCCGAGGCCGCCGAGGCGTTCGTCCCGGACGCGGCGGGCGTCGGGACCACGCTCTACACGGCCCGTCCGGGCGTGCCGTTCGCCCCGGCGTTCGGCGGCGGCTCGCGCACCGCGCACCGTGCCCGGGGCGCCCGCGAGCTGCTGCTGTCCGGCATCGACAGCGTCCGCCGCGACGTCGACACCCCCGCCGACCTGCGGGCCGCGCTGGAACTGGGCGTCGGGCCCCGGACGGCCGCCGTGGCGGCGCTGCTGCCCGAGCCGGTCACCCGCCGCTGACCGGAGCGGACCGGCGGTGCCGCCAGGACCCTCCGGTGCAGGGGCGGGCAGTAGGGTCGGGGCATGCAGGCGACGGTGCGCGTGTACGACCCGGAGACCCGCTCCGGCAGCGTCCTGCTGGACGACGGGTCCGAGCTGGACTTCGACCGGGCCGCGTTCGACGCGGGCGGCCTGCGGCTGCTCCGCCTCGGCCAGCGGGTCAACCTCGCGGCCGGGCCGGACGGCCGG
>NZ_JBFAOF010000391.1:0-6247 GCF_040675125.1 Spirillospora sp. NPDC049652
GCGCCGGATGGCCCGCCGCGAGTCCGGCGCCCGCGTCACCGCCTACCGGGAGAAGGCGCTACGCCGGGTCGGCTGATACCACGCGACGGCGGTCGGACCCGTGGGGTGAGGGGTCCGGCCGCCGCGCGCGGTCACACGGTCACGTGGTCACTGGGGATCAGAAGGCGCCGGTGCCGTTGGGGGTGCCGAGGCCGGTGGGGCCGTCCCAGCCGGTGCGGGCGGTGCAGAGCTGCGACGGGGAGCAGGAGCCGTTGCTGCCGCTGGTCACGTCGAACAGCGACGAGGTGTGGGAGTAGGGGTAGTTGTTGTCTACCGAGGAGGCGTTGCCCGCCAGGGCGTAGACGGACGCGATGAGCGGGGCGGACGCGCTGGTGCCGCCGAAGACCATCCAGCCGCTCTGGCCCTGGTAGGCGGTGCTGTCGTAGACGGCCACGCCGGTCGCCGGGTCGGCGACGGCGGAGACGTCCGCGACGGCGCGCCGCGAGCAGCCCGTGTTCGCGCCCGCCTGGCCGGACAGCGCGGTGTTGTAGGACGAGCAGCCGCTGCCCGCGCCGCTCCACGCGGTCTCGGTCCAGCCGCGGGTGGTGCCGGAGGTGCGGAGCGAGGTGCCGCCGACGGCCGTCACGTAGTGGGACGAGGCCGGGTACTCGACGCCGTAGCCGGAGTCGCCGGAGCTGACGGTGATCGCGACGCCGGGGTGGTTGTAGTAGGAGCCGTAGGTCGAGTCCGAGGCGTCCGAGCCGCCGTAGCTGTTGCTCACCACGTGCGCGAGCCGGGCGGCGGTGTTCTCGGCGGTGCCGAGGTTGGCGAACGAGGCCGACGAGGCCTCGACCAGGACGATCTTGCAGTTCGGGCAGGCCGCGGAGACCATGTCGAGGTCGAGCGAGATCTCCTGGGCCCAGCCGCCGTTGTTGCTCGGCAGGCTGGTGCCGCCGGTCTGGTTGACCTTCTTGAAGCAGCCGTTGGCGGTGGTGCAGGACGGCAGCCCGTACTGCGACCGGTAGACGTTCATGTCGGCCTCGGCCGTCGGGTCGTTGTAGGCGTCGACGATCGCGACGGTCTGGCCCGAGCCCGCCGTCGAGGACGGCAGCTTGTAGGCGCTCTGCAGGTTGGCGGGGCTGAGGCCGCTCGGCGCCGCGAGGGCGGCCTTCAGGGCCCGGGCCGAGACGGCCACGTCGTCGCGGACGATCGCGTGGCAGTGCGCCTGGCCGGCGCGGGCGGTGGCGCACGAGTGGTGCGTCCCGGCGGGAGCGGCCGGGACGGCGGGGCTCGCGGAGGCCGTTCCGAAGGGCGTGCTGAGCACGGACGCCGCGGCCAGGAACATCCCGGTCATCGCGTACCGCAGGTGGGGTCGCCGCATGGGGCTCTCCTCGTGAGGCGGGGGACAAGGGCGGCGCCCGAGGAGGGCGCCGCCCGTGAGGATCACACGCGGAGACCCCGCCCGAATAGTCCGGAAGCAGGCATTTCATCACTTCTGTCACTGGTCGCCAGCGGGGTGCGCGGCCCGCTGTGACGAGCCGCCAAACTTGCTCGTTTGAGCAAGCGATAGGGATTTCCCTCTTGCCGCGGATCCGGCGGCAGGAGGCAATCACGCGGGTTACCGGGCGCGCTGGTCGGCCACGGCCCGCGCGACGGCCCGGAGGGCGGGCAAGGTGTCGGCGTCGTTGACCGAGTACAACGTGGAGCGGACGATCACGACCCGGCGCACCGGGTCGACGTAAATGAGCTGGCCGCCGAGGCCGCTGGCGCGACCCGACCGGGGGTGCGGGGTATGGCCGGAATCGGTGGGCTCGTCCCCTCTTGACGCCATGACCAGCCGGGTCTTAGATGCATCTGCGGTGCACGCGGTCCTCGCGCACTGGGCGGTGCGGAGGGCCGGAGCGACCCCGGGGACACCGTCCGCGCGACGACCGCCGCGCGGTGTCACCTCGTGCCGGGAGTCCCTCTTGTCCCTGCTCAGCCACCCACACCGCCGCGGGGTCGCGGCGCGCCGCGCGCCCGTCTGGCTCGCGGCGATCGCGCTCGCCGGAGCGGCCGCGTCGGCCCTGCCCGCGACCGCCTCGCCCGGCGCCGCCGGCGTCCTTCCGGCGCCGCGCCCGCACGCGACGGACTTCACCTACCTCGGCGCGTCCGAGACGCCGCCGGCCGAGGCGGACTGCGCGTCCGTCGGCCGCCGCTGCTTCGGCCCGCGGGCACTCCAGAACGCCTACAACGTCGGCCCGCTGCACGCCAAGGGCCAGGACGGCCGGGGACGCACCATCGCGATCGTCGACGCGTTCGGCTACGACCAGGCCGAGGCCGACCTCAAGGTCTACAGCCGGCAGTTCGGGCTGCCGCTGATGTGCGGGATGCCGGACGTGGCGTGCGAGCCGGGCATGCCGTCCATCACCCGTCTCCAGCAGGGCGGCCGTCCGGTCAAGGAGCCGCCGTCCAACAACGGCACCGGCCAGGAGGACAGCAACGGCTGGGCGCTGGAGGTCGCGCTCGACCTGGACATGGCGCACGCCATGGCGCCGGGCGCGAACATCGTGCTGGTGTCCACGCCGACCGCCGAGACGCTCGGCACGCAGGGCTTCCCGCAGTTCATGAACCTGGAGCAGCAGGTCGTGGACAACGGCATGGCCGACGTCATCTCGCAGAGCTTCGGCTCCGGCGAGGAGGCGTTCCACTCGACCGCGTCGCTGGAGAACCTGCGGCACGCGTTCAAGGCGGCGGCGGCCAAGGGCGTCACCGTCCTCGCCAGCTCCGGCGACGACGGCAGCGAGAACGGCTTCAAGACGCCGGTGAAGAACCCGGCCGCCATCCCGTACGCGTCGGTCGGCTGGCCCGCGTCGGACCCGCTGGTCACCAGCGTCGGCGGCACCTACCTCTGCCTGGACGGCGCGACCGGCACGCACGTCGACAACACCAACCCGCCCGCCGCGTGCTCGCGCTTCCCGGGGCAGCGCGAGGTCGGGTGGACGTTCGCGGGCGGCGGCTTCAGCCACGTGTTCGGCAGGCCCGCGTACCAGGACACGCTGCCGGCCGGGTCCACCCCGATCGGCTCGATGCGCGGCGTCCCGGACATCGCGTCGCAGGCCAGCTCGGCGACCGGCGTCCTCGTCCGCGACACCGCGCCGGGCGCGACCGGCGTCAAGTGCCCGAGCGGCGACCCTTGCAGCTCCGGCTGGTACGTCGTCGGCGGCACCTCCGCGTCCACCCCGCAGTGGGCGGGCCTGGTCGCCATCGCCGCGCAGATCGCGGGCCACCCCGTCGGGCAGATCAACCAATCGCTGTACGACCTGGCGAACGGCCCGTCCTACGGCGCGTACTTCTTCGACGTGACGACCGGCAACAACTCCAACCCCGACTATCCGACCATCCCGGGCTACCCGGCCACCAAGGGCTGGGACCCGATCACGGGCCTCGGCACCCCGAACGCCGCCGCCCTGATCCCGGCCCTCGCCGCCCGCTCCTGACCCCGGACCGGCCCTGAACCGGCCCTGAACCGGCGCCGACCGGCCCCGGCGTGGAACCCCTTCCAGCTCCGCGCCGGGGCCTCCGCACGCCGTCACTCGGTGAGGCGGATGAGGCGGCGGTCGGCGGCGACGCGGACGGCGGCGGTGCGCGAGTCGACGCCCAGCTTCGCGAAGATGTGGACGAGGTGGGTCTTGACCGTGGCCTCGCTGATGAACAGCGCACGCGCGATCCGCCGGTTGGACATGCCCTGCGCGAGGTGTTCGAGGATCTCGACCTCGCGCGGGCTGAGCGCCGGGGCCGGGTCGCGGACGCGGTGGACCAGGCGGGTCGCGACGGCCGGGGACAGCGCGGTCTCGCCGCGCGCGGCCGTCCGGACGCCCTGGAACAGCTCGTCCGGCGGGCCCGCCTTGAGCAGGTAGCCGGACGCGCCGACCTCCAGGGCGCGGGAGATGTCGGCGTCGGAGTCGTAGGTGGTCAGGACGAGGACGCGCGGCGGGTCCGGAAGGGCGAGGACGCGGCGGGTGGCCTCGACGCCGTCGATGCCCTCGCCGAGGCGCAGGTCCATCAGGACGAGGTCGGGACGCAGCAGGCCCGCCTGCCGGACGGTCTCCTCCCCCGTCCCGGCCTCGCCCACCACCTCCAGGCCGTCCTCGCCCGCGAGCAGGGCGCGCAGGCCCGCGCGCACGACGGGATGGTCATCGGCGATGAGGACGCGGATCAGCGCGTCCCCCTCGGGCCGGTCGTTCGCGGAGGGCCGGTCGTTCGCGGAGGACCGGTCGTTGGCGGGGGTCATGGACGGCTCCTCGGGAGGCGGGCGGCGACGACGGTCCCCTCGCCCGGTTCCGACTCGACGACCAGGGTGCCGCCGACGCCCGCGATCCGGGCGCGCATGCCGGGCAGGCCGTAACCGCGGTCGCCGCGGCCGTCGTGCGGGTGCGGCGCGGCCGGGTCGAAGCCGCGGCCGTCGTCGGCGACGTCCAGCGCGACCTGGTCGTCCAGGTAGGACAGGGTGATCACGATGCGGGCGGCCGCGGCGTGCTCGCGGGCGTTGGCGAGCGCGCCCTGCGCGACCCGGTGCAGCGCGGCCCCCTCCTCCGGGGTCAGCGGGTACTCCTCGCCCTCGACGCGCAGCGCCGCGCCCTCCCGGTCGGCCAGCGAGCGCAGCGCGTGCGGCAGCGACCCGGCGGCGAGGTCGGACGGAGCCAGCGCGCGGACGAACCGGCGCGCCTCGTCCAGGTTCCCGGCCGCCTCACCCGCAGCCCGCCGGACGAGCGCACGGGCGGTCTCCGGGTCGGTGTCGAAGGCGCGGTCGGCGGCCTGGAGGAGCATTCCCATGCTGGTCAGGCCCTGCGCGAGGGTGTCGTGGATCTCCCGGGACAGCCGCTGCCGCTCGCCGAGGATCCCCGCTGTGCGCTGGGTGCCCGCGAGGGCGGCCGCCATCCGGTGGAACTCCAGGAAGATCACCAGGATCATCCCCGACACCGCGACCGGCGCGAGCACCAGGCTGAGATCGAACCTCGGAGCCAGCCGGAGCTGCGCGAACACCACCGCGGCGGTGACGGTGACCGCGCCGGCGACGGCCGTGCGGCGGTCGAGCAGGCGCAGCGCGGCGAAGTACAGCGGCGGGGCGCACCAGGCGAAGCTCGGCGCGATCAGCACCAGCGACAGCCACACGGCGGTCACCGCGACCAGCCAGGCCAGCAGTCCCCGGCGGCCGAGCCGGTCCCACAGGACCGTCCCGGCGACGTAGAGGAGCGCGAGCAGCCCGCAGAGTACGAACTTGGGCCACGCGCTCTCCGCCACCCCGTGCCGGGCGGCGAACCGGGACGCGGACGCGGCGAGCAGCAGGAAGAACGCCGCGTGCATGGCCAGGTCGATCCGCGACTCCGCCGTGCGGGCGACCCGCGCCGCGCCGGTCCCGGCGTCCGCGGACGCGCCCGCCGACGCCGCGTCGGCGATCTCCGTCCCGCTCGTGTCCGTGCTGGTCACAGGCCCCTCCTCCCCCTTGGTCTCGCACGCTACTCGGCGCGGACGGGAGGCCGGGACGCCGGGGCATCCATCGTTCGGTTGATGTCGGTCCCCACCGTCCTTGCGATGGCGGGGGCCGTTCCGGTGGCCAGGCTGGAGACATCGCACAACGGAAGGAACGACCACTGTGAAGAGCTTCAAGAACCTCGTGGGCATGGCGGCGGGCGTGGCGCTGGTGGGCGGCGCCGTGGCGATGTCGGCGGCGACCGCCGACGCCGCCCCGGCCGCCCCCGCGAAGGGCGGCCAGGCCGTCACCCAGACCCGCGCCCTCACCGCCGACGCGGCCATGAAGGTCGCCGACGCGGCCCGCAAGGAGGCCGCCAAGCAGCACCAGCGCGTCGCCATCGCGATCGTGGACCGGTCCGGCGACCTGAAGCTGGTCGTGAAGGACGACGGCGCGGGCCCGCAGACCGTCGAGTCGGCCAAGCGCAAGGCGTACACCGCCGTCGCGTGGGGGCAGCCGACGTCCAAGCTGAGCCATAACGCGACCGGCAGCGGCCCGTCGGTGAAGGACATCCCCGGCACGCTGTTCCTCGCGGGCGGCGTTCCGGTCGCCTCGGGCGGTTCCCCGATCGCGGGCATCGGCGTGGGCGGCGCTCCGCAGGGCTCGATCGACGAGTCCATCGCGCAGGCCGGGCTGAACGCCATCCAGAACCAGCTCGGCTCTCCGAGGTCGTCGACCTGCGCGCCCACTTCGCCGCGCGGCTCCCGCTCCAGGTCATCTGCGAGCTGCTCGGCGTCCCCGACGACCAGCGCGCCC
>NZ_JBFAOF010000392.1:0-6206 GCF_040675125.1 Spirillospora sp. NPDC049652
GCCCGGCCGCGGCCGTCGGCGCGTCCCTGCTGTGGGAGAAGCAGGCCGGGTTCCTGCGGGAGATGCTGGCCGGGCCCGTCCGGCGCGAGTCGCTGCTGCTCGGCAAGTGCCTGGGCGGCGCGACCATCGCCACCATCCAGGGCACGCTGCTGCTCGCCGCCGGGCCGCTCATCGGGGTCCCGGCCGAACCGCTGCTGATCGCCATGCTCGCAGCGCAGCTCGCGCTCACGTCGCTGGCGATGACGGCGGTCGGGGTGCTGGCGGCGACGTTCGTCCGCCGCCCGCCGACCTACGGGACGGCCCTGTCGGTGCTGGTGGCGCCGCTGACGTTCCTGTCCGGGGCGATGTTCCCGCTCACGGGCCTGCCCGCCTGGCTCAAGGTGCTCGCGCTCGCCGACCCGCTCACCTACGCGGTGGACGCCCTGCGCCGCACCGTCGCGTCCCAGCTTCCGTCCGCGCCGCCGCACCTGTTCCGGCCGCTCGCGATCGGCTCCTGGCACCCGCCGATCGTCGCCGAGTGGGCGCTGCTGGCGCTGCTGGCGTTCGTCCCGCTCGTCTGGTCGGCCCGCCGCTTCTCCCGCACCGACTGACCCCGGCTCCGGCACTCGACCGGACGCCCCCGTCCCGCATCGGGACGGGGGCGTCCGCGCTCACGGGCGGCAGGTCAGCGGGGCGTAGTTCATGACGTGGTCGTGGAGCATCTGGGCGGCGGCCGGGTCCTGCTGGCGGAAGGCCTCGATGATGCGGGCGTGCTCGGCGGACTTGGAGTAGATCTCGGTGCGGTGCAGGCGGAGGGACAGGGTCGTCCAGACCTCGATGCCGAGGCCCTCCCAGACCGAAGTAAGCAATTGGTTACCGCTGAACCCGACCACCAGCCGGTGAAAGTGGATGCTTTCGCGGATCTGCACGTCCAGATCGCCCGCCGTGGCGGCCTCGGCGAGCCGGGCGTTCTGGGCCTGGAGCTCGTCCAGGTGGCCCGCCAGGCGGGGCAGGGCGAGCTCCACGGCGGTGCGCTCCAGGCCGGCCCGGACCGGGAAGATCTCGGCCAGCTCGCGCTCGCCGAACGGCCGGACGCGGGCGCCGCGGTTGGGCAGCGTCTCGATCAGCCGCAACGTCTCCAGCAGGCGCAACGCCTCGCGGACCGGGCCCTGGCTGACCCCCAGCTCGGCCGCGACGCGGCGTTCGACGATGCGCTCCCCCGGCTGCCAGCGGCCGCTGGAGATGCCGTCCACGATGAACTCACGGATCTGGTCGACCAGGCCGGTGCGCTGGAGCGGGGCGGGCTGGTCCTCTGCGGCGGCGGACGGGGCGTTCACGCCCTCCATGGTAGGGGGCGCGCCGGGATGCGCACTGGTCCAGACCTCTTGACGGGAGGGCATATGATCGATCATTGATCAATGATGATCGGTGACGAGTGGCGCGGCGACCCCGCGGCACCCTCTCCCGTAGGAGGCAGAACGCCGATGGCTGAGACCACGAAGGCAGCCCCGGGCCGCGCCCGCCGGAGCACCGGCGCCACGAGCACCAGGGGCGCCGCGGCCAAGGGCACCCCCAAGCCCGCCGACAACCGCGCCAGCGCCGTCGCGCGCCGCAAGGCCGACGACGAGGCGCGGGTCGAGTACTTCCGGCAGATGCTGCTGGTGCGCCGGTTCGAGGAGCGGACCGCCCGGGCCTACACCGAGGCCAAGATCGGCGGCTACTGCCACCTGAACCTGGGCGAGGAGGCCACCGTCGTCGGCCTGATGTCGGCGCTGCGCCCCACCGACTACCTGTTCACCAACTACCGCGAGCACGGCTACGCGATCGCCAAGGGCATCGAGCCGCGCCGCGTGATGGCCGAGCTGTACGGCCGCTCCACCGGCGTGTCCAAGGGCTGGGGCGGGTCGATGCACATGTTCGACACCGAGGCCCGGCTCCTCGGCGGCTACGGCATCGTCGGCGGCCAGCTCCCGCTCGCGACCGGCGCCGCGATGGCGGTGTCCTACCGCGGCGGCGACGACGTGGTGATGGTCCAGATGGGCGAGGGGACGGCCGCGATCGGCGCGTTCCACGAGTCGCTGAACATCGCCGCGCTGTGGAACCTGCCGGTCGTCTTCGTGATCATCAACAACGGCCTGGGCATGGGCACCACGGTCGAGCACTCCGCCGCCGAGCCCGAGCTGTACAAGCGCGGCGCGGCGTACCGGATGGCCAGCGCCCGGGTGGACGGCACCGACGTGGTCGCCGTCCGGGACGCGGCCCGCGAGGCCGTCGAGCGGGCCCGCGAGGAGAGCCGCCCCTACCTGCTGGAGTGCACCAGCCCCCGGCTGCGCGGGCACTCGGTCGTCGACCCGGCCAAGTACCGCACCAAGGAGGAGAAGGAGGCCCTCAAGGCCGCCGACCCCCTCGCCAAGGCTCAGCTGGAGCTGCAGGACGCCGGGCTGCTGACCGCCGAGGACGTCGAGCGCCTCGAGGCCGAGATCGCCGAGATCGTCGCCGACGCGGCGTCCTTCGCCGACGACTCCCCGCACCCCGACGTCTCGACGCTGTTCGACTACACCTACGCGACGCCGGTGCCGAACGACCTGCCGCGTCTTCCCGCCGACCCGCTCTTCCGCGTCTGAGAGATCGACTTCCATGGCAACCATCACTTACCGGCAGGCCCTGCGCGACACGCTGCGGGCCGAGATGCTCCGGGACGAGAACGTCCTGCTCATGGGCGAGGAGATCGGCGTCTTCGAGGGCTCCTACAAGATCACCGAGGGGCTGCTGAAGGAGTTCGGGGAGCGCCGCGTGCGCGACACCCCGATCGCCGAGGAGGGCTTCGTCGGCGCCGCGATCGGCGCCGCCATGCTGGGCCTGCGCCCGGTCGTGGAGCTCATGACGATCAACTTCTCGCTGCTCGCGCTGGACCAGATCGTCAACCACGCCGCCAAGATCTACGGCATGTTCGGCGGGCAGAACCCCGTCCCGATGGTGATCCGCACCCCGGGCGGCGGCGGCCAGCAGCTGGGCGCGACCCACTCGCAGAACGTCGAGCTGTACTACTCGTTCGTCCCGGGCCTGAAGGTCGTCGCGCCGTCCACGCCGCTGGAGGCGTCCGCGCTGCTCAAGGCCGCCATCCGGGACGACGACCCGGTGCTGTTCCTGGAGAACCTCGCGCTCTACAACACCAAGGGCGAGGTGCCGGACGACATCGCCGACGTCGAGCCCGCCGAGATCGGCCGCGCGGCCGTGACCCGCGAGGGCACCGACATCACGATCATCGGCTACTCGCGGATGGCGCACGTCGCCGCCGAAGTGGCCGAGAAGCTGGCCGCCGAGGGCGTGTCGGCCGAGGTCGTCGACCTGCGCAGCCTGCGTCCGCTGGACCGCGAGACCATCGTGGCCTCGGTCCGCAAGACCGGGTCGGCGGTCGTCGCCGAGGACGACTGGCTGACCTACGGGATCGGCGCGGAGATCGCCGCGACGATCCAGGAGGGCGCGTTCGACTGGCTGGACGCCCCGGTCCGCCGGGTCGCCATGGCCGAGGTCCCCCTGCCCTACAGCAAGCCGCTGGAGATGGCCGCGCTGCCGTCCGCGGACTCCCTGCTCACCGCCATTCGCGAAACGCTCCGCGCGACCGGCCGTACCACCCTGGAGACCGTCCGATGACCGAGATCCTGATGCCGCGCCTCTCCGACACCATGGAGGAGGGCGTGATCGCCGCCTGGCAGAAGAAGCCGGGCGACGAGGTGGCCGTCGGCGACGTGCTGTGCGAGATCGAGACCGACAAGGCCGTCATGGAGTACGAGGCCTACGAGGCCGGCGTGCTCACGGAGATCCTCGTCGCCGAGGGCGAGACGGCCGCGATCGGCGCGCCGATCGCGATCATCGGCGGCGCGGGCGACGCGCCCGCCGCGTCCGGGTCGAAGGCCGAGGCCCCGGCTGAGGCTGCGGCTGAGGCTCCGGCCCCCGCCAAGGCCGAGGCGCCCGCGAAGGCCGAGAAGGAGCAGGCCCCGGCCGAGGCTCCGGCCGCCGAGACCGAGCCCGAGGCGGAGAAGGTGCCGGCGGCCGTCGGCGCCGAGCGCCCGTCGGCGAACGGCGTGGCGGGCTCGCGTCCGCCGTCGTCCCCGCTGGCCCGCCGCCTGGCCCGGGACCACGGCCTCGACCTGCACGCGATCACCGGCAGCGGCCCCGGCGGGCGGATCATCCGCGCCGACATCGAGGCCGCGATCCGCGGCGGCGCGCAGCCCGCGTCCGCCCCGGCGGCGTCCGCCCCGGCCGCGCAGGCCGGGCAGGCCGCTCCGGCGGCGTCCGCGCCGAAGCCCGCCGCCGCGCCCGCTCCGCAGGTCGCGGACGAGGACGTCGAGCGCGTCCCGCTGAACCGGTTCCGCAAGGTCGCCGCGCGCCGCCTGGTCGAGAGCAAGCAGAACGCGCCGCACTTCTACCTGAACCGCGAGGTCGACGCCGAGGCGCTGGTCGCGTTCCGCAAGACCCTGAACGAGGCGCTCGCCCCGGCCAAGGTCAGCGTGAACGACCTGATCGTCAAGGCGTCCGCGCGGGCGCTGCGCGAGCACCCGCAGGTCAACACCTCCTACACCGAGGACGCGCTGCTCGTGCACAAGCGCGTCCACGTGGGCGTGGCCGTCGCGGTCGAGGACGGCCTGCTCGTCCCGGTGATCAAGGACGCGGACCGCAAGTCGGTGTCCGACATCGGCGCGGAGACCCGCGCGCTCGCCGCCAAGGCCCGCGACGGCAAGCTGTCGCCCGCCGAGATGACCGGCGGCACGTTCTCGGTCAGCAACCTCGGGATGTTCGGCGTGGACTCGTTCTCCGCCGTGATCAACCCGCCGGAGGCGGCGATCCTCGCGGTCGGCGCGGTCCGCGAGGAGCCGGTGGTCCGGGACGGCCAGGTCGTGCCGGGCAAGCGGATGGCGATCACCCTGTCGGTGGACCACCGGGCCGCCGACGGCGCCACCGCCGCCAAGTTCCTGGCCCGCCTCGCCGAGCTGCTGGAGAACCCACTGCTCATCGTCGCGTAACGTGGCATGGCCGATTTTCCCGGCCATGCGGCGCCTCCTCCGGGAGGCCGCCTGAAGCACGCCGCCCATGGCGCACCCCGTGGGGCGGCGAACGGCCTCGCGCCCCGACCGGCGACCCCGGTCGGGCGCGGGGCCGCATCATTTCCCGGCGGGGGCGCGGCGCGGGACCCGCGCTACTTGCTGGGTTCGGGCATGTCGCAGGAGATCTTCGGGTTGAGGCCGAGGTAGTTGAGCGGCCCGGCGATCACCGTCACCGCGATCGTGCCGCTGCGGCTGCAGTTTCTCAGCTGGTCCTTGACCGGCCGGTCGTAGTAGTGGCGCTGACCGGCGGCGACGGCGCCGATGACCAGCCAGATGAGCAGCACGACCGAAGAGATCCGCATAGCCACATCGTGCAGGTCCGATGGCGCGGGGACAACCCTTTCAGCCGGTCGCCACGCCGTTCACACCCGTCGGCACGCGGTTCATCGCGCCGGTCGGCACGCCGCACACACCGTGCCGGCACGCTGTTCACGCCTGTCGGCACGGTGTGCCGTCGAGGGTGAAGGCGTCCGGGCGGGGTTCGGGGGCGCTGCCGGAGGCCGTCCCGAGGAAGCCGAACTCGGCGGTTCCGTGCGGGGCGATGCGGCGGTTGTAGTCGGCGGCGATGACGGTGACGTCCGCGCCGGACTGCTCCCGCGCGCCGTTCCAGAGCTGGGTGATCCGCTCGCCGCGGCCGAACGTCCAGCTCAGCCGCCAGCCGTCGAGTTCGGACGTGCCCAGGTTGGTGATCCGCACCTGCGCCTGGAACCCGCCGGGCCACTGCCCGGTGACCGCGTAGGCGACCGCGCAGGCCGGTCTGGCGGGCGTGGACGGTGACGGGGTGGTCGCGGACGCGGCCGGGGACGGCCCGGTGGTCGGACGGCCTGACGGGGCGGGCGTGTGCGCCGCGGCGGGCTTCCGGTCGTCGGAGAGCGCGGCGACCAGCAGGAACACCAGGAGCAGCACGGCGGCCGCTCCCCCGCCGATCAGCAGCGGCCGGCGCGCCGACCCGCCGGCGGGCGTGGCCGGGAGCGGCTCGTCCAAGATCCGTGTCGGGTTCCCCACGGCCGGGCCGGCCGCCGGTTCGACGGGCAGGGCGGGGCCCCGCCCGGGGGACGCGTCCGGGGCGACCGGCTGAACAGGGCTCTGCCCCGGGGACGCGGCCGGATCGAGGATCTCGCC
>NZ_JBFAOF010000393.1:0-6205 GCF_040675125.1 Spirillospora sp. NPDC049652
CCCCGTGCCGCCGACCAAGCACGGGGTTCCGGCCGGTCAGCGGGGCCAGCCGCTCCACGGCCGGCCACTGGGACGGAGCGGGCAGGTTGATCACCAGGTCGGCCGGGGCGGCGAGGTTGTGCGCGCTCTGCCCGTCCCGTCCGAGGCCGAGGACGACCGTGTGCCCGAGGGCCCAGGCGGACGAGATCGGGGCGAGGTTGAACGAGCCGTCCGGGTTCTCCGTCGACAGGAGCACCACCGGCGTCCCGAAGTACAGGATGCTCGGCTCGATCTCCACGTGGGCGACCGCGGCTTCGGACGGCGGGATCTTGGAGGGCGCTGAGTTCATGGCCGGGAGCCTAGGATCAGGTCGTCTCGACGGCCGTCGAAGTGTCGCGGGCGACAGGCGGCCGGGCAAGCGCACACCACACCCCGCACGCCAGGCACCGCGTGTCGGACCGACGTTACCGACTCGCGGGCACGGGCGGACGGTGTCGGTTTCTCCGGCGCGGGTCAGTGGGTGGTGCTGTCGGCGAAGTCGTGGATGATCCGCCAGACGGCGGCGGGCTGCTCTTCCTGGGAGAAGTGTCCGGCGTCGCGCACTGTCGCGGTGGTCAGGCTCTTCACTCCGGCGTCGCGGAAGCCGCGGGCGTAGGCGTCGATGTCGCCGCCTTCGCGGTCGCCGCGCACGTACAGCAGCGGGGTGTCGACGGGGCCCGCCTCGGCGAACGCGACATTGTCCCGGGCGTCCTGAGAGAAGGCGCGATACAGGTCGAAGCCCGCGGTGAGCGCTTCCCGGCTGCCGTAGGCGGCGGCGTGCGCCGCGCGCGCTTCGGCGGAGATCCGGCTGGGGTCAGCGGACAGCACGTCGTAGAAGTAGTCGAAGTATTCGGCCTGGCGTCCGTGGACGAGGGTCTCCGGCAGGCCCGGAACGCCGTGCAGGCCGAAATGCCAGATGTACGGGTTGCGCAGCACCTGGTTCCACGGGTCGACGCCGGGGATGACGGTGTTCATGATGACGACGCGCTCGACGTCGTCGAAGTGCCGCAGGTAGGCGTAGGCGGCCATGCCTCCGGCGTCGTGGCCGACGAGCGTGACACCGGTGAGGCCGAGCCGCTGCACCAGCGCGTGGACCGTCTCAGCCAGTTTGAGCTTGGACCCGGCTGGTGCCGCTCCCCCGGCATCAGCTTCGCCCTCGGATCCGGTTTCGGCCGCGCGCCTGGAGTCGCCGATGCCGGGCAGGTCGATCGCGATGATCCGAGCGTCCGGGCGGACGGTGGCGGCGGCCTCCATGACGCCCAGCCACGCCCGCCACGACTCCGGCCAGCCGTGCAGGAACAGGAACGGCCGTCCCTCGGGCGCGCCCGACTCCGCGACGTGCAGGACCAGGTCGCCGATCGGGACGGTGGAGTGTCGAACCTTAATAGACATGAAGCATGTCTATCAAACGACATGTGTCATGTCTATTGGATAGGCTGACGGTATGAGCGGTGACGACGACCGGCCCGCCTACGAGCGCGGCACCGGTTTCCTGCTGGCGCGTCTGGGGGCGCTGACGGCGCGCTCATGGACGGCGTTCCTCACCGAGCACCGCCTCACCCAGGGGCAGTACACCGTGCTCGTGGCCCTGAAGGAGCACGGGCCGGTGGGGCAGCGGCGGCTGGCCGAGCTGGTCGCCATGGACGCGCGCAACATCGTGCTCGTCCTCGACTCGCTGGCCGCCGCCGATCTCGTGGAACGGCGCCCGGACGACACCGACCGCCGGCGCCGCATCGTCACCCTGACCGGCCAGGGAAGCGCCCTGCTGGAGACCGTCGCCGACGCGGCGGCCGCCGAACAGGAGCGGTTCCTCGACGCTCTGGACGCCGACGATCGCGACCGGCTCAACCGGCTGCTGCAACGCCTCTACGACTCCCACGTCCCCGCCAGTCCATAGGGCCGTGTTTGCAGGCCCAGCGACTATGCGTCGGACGAGCCTGGATAGACCCAGATGACGCAGTCGTGCCACGTGTCGCGTTACGCCTCCGCGCTCCCCTGGGCTCGCGCGTACCCCAGGTAGGTGACGATCGGCTTGCCGTCCGGCTCGAGCACGAAGCCCGTCATGCCGGGGATCGCCTCATCGTCGATCTTCCCCTTCCGGCGCGCGACGGTGGCCCGGACCAGGTCCAGGACGTTCGAGGGCTTGAAGGAGCAGACGTCCTCGTTGCGCAGCCCGTGCGCGGCGAGAACGGCCGCGATCTCCTCCGGAGGCCGCAACCGGGCGGCGGAGTAGCGGCCCGGAGGCATGATCCGGGTGAACGGCAGCGCCTGGAACGCGCCCAGGTAGATCAGCCGGGAGACGGGCGTGCGGTTGACGGTGTCGTAGAACAGGACGCCGTCCGGGCGCAGCAGCCTGGCCGCGTGCGCGACGACCCGGTCGAGGTCGTCGGTGATCTCGAAGGTGTCGGCGTAGAAGACGAGGTCGAAGGACGCGTCGGCGAGCCCGGGATCCTCGGCGGGCGCGGTCGCGTACTCGACCGGTTCCCCGCCCGCCGACCGCGCCAGGTCGGTCGCCTCCGGGGAGGGGTCGAGCGCGACGACGTCCAGGCCGAGCCGGGCCAGGCCACGGGCGAGCAGCCCCCGTCCCGAGCCCACGACCAGGGCGGTCCGCCCGGGCGGGTCGATCCCGAGCCGGCTCAGCACCGCGCTCACGTACTCCAGCCGGACGTCCTGGAACGTCAGGGCGCGGATGTGGCGGCCGTCGATGGCCCCGGCCGCGCGCGAGTCGAGTTCGATGGTCGGTCCCATGGCACTCCTCCTGCTGAGTTCCCTTAGGAAACCTGACCTTAGTCCCCTTAGGGAACTCAGGTACGCTCGGGGGGTGACCAGGACCCCGCTCACCGACGTCGCGTGCTCGATCGCGCGCGCCACCGACCTGTTCGCGGACGCGTGGACGGCGCTCATCATGCGGGACGTCCTGGTGGGCGTGAACCGGTTCGACGACCTGGCCCGCGACCTCGGCATCTCGCGCAAGGTCCTGGCCGCCCGGCTGGCCCGCCTGGCCGAGGAGGGCGTCCTGGTCCGCGAGCGCTACCAGGAGCACCCTCCCCGCGAGCACTACCTGGCCACGCAGAAGGGCAGGGAGCTGTATCCCGTCCTGCTCGCGCTGATGCGGTGGGGCGACCGCTGGTACGGGGAGGCCGGGCCCCCGGTGCGCATCCGCCACCTGGACTGCGGACACGACACCGAGGCCGTCACCACGTGCGCCCACTGCGGTGACGAGCTCACCGCCGACAACACCACCCAGCTGCCCGGCCCGGGCGGCCGCATCGGTCCCGGCACCCAGGTCCTCGGCCCGCTCATCGCCGCCCGCGAACCGCAGAAGTCCAGGCAGGGGACGGCTACTGGGCCGGGGCGAACAGCTTCCGTGTCTTCAGGGCCATCCACTCCCCCGCGATGACGGCTGGGGGCTGCTGCCCGCCGGGGACCAGCGGCGGCATCGGCTCGACGACGGCGTCGTGGTTGGGCTGGAAGAAGAACGGGACGGACAGGCGGGAGGACGCGTCCGCCCGCTCCGGGTTGACGACCCGGTGCATGGTCGAGACCCACCGGCCGCCGGTCCACAGGGCCATCAGGTCGCCGATGTTGATCACGAAGCCGCCGGGGACGGCGCGGACCTCCTGCCAGGTGTCCTCCCCCTGGAGCACCTGGAGTCCTCCGGTGTCGTCCTGCTGATGGAGGACGGTCAGCCCGCCGAAGTCGGTGTGGGCGCCCCGGCGGAGCTGGCCCGGCAGCGGCTCGTCCACCTGGGGGTAGTAGAAGTTGGCGACGAGCGAGGAGACGTGCCGGTCGAACTTGTCGTCGAAGTGGCCTTCGTCCAGTCCCAGGGCGCGGGCGCAGAGGCGCAGCAGGTCGGTGGCCAGGGCGTGCATCGCCGCCATGTACTCCTGCCAGGTCTCCTTGAAGCCCGCCGGCTCTTCGGGCCACAGGTTGGCCAGTTTCCAGGTCGCCCAGTAGTCGCCGAGCGCCTCGCGCTCCCGGTCGCCGAGTTCCCCGGTGACGTGTGCGCCGAAGGATTCGCAGAGGTCGGGAGGTGTCCTTCGGTCGAGGCTCTGGGCTGTGGTGCCGCCGGACCTGCGGAATCCGGAGAACCCCGGCCGGTGCGCGACCCGCTCCTTCTCGGCGTCGGGCAGCGTGAAGAACGCGGTGGTCACCGCGTGCATCCGGCCGATGAGCTCCTCGGGAACCCCATGGCCGACGATGACGAAGAAGCCCGACATCCGGCAGGCCTTGCCGATCGCCTCGGCAAGCGCGGCACGGCCGGACGCGTCGTGCCGGATGGAGAGGTCGATGACCGGTACGTATCCGTCGACCATCGTGACCGAGTTCGAGGTCATGGTGCCTCCGTTGCGGAGCGTTCCGTCGGCTGACGGGACGGTGCGGAAGGGGAGCGAGCGGGCGGCCCGCGCCCGCTCGGGTCGCTCTTCAGGACCCATGACTCTCAGTGTTCCGTTGAACCGATTCCGGAAGCTTTCGACGCTCACGGCCTCAACAGCCAGCCGAAACCGACCACCAACCCTCAAGTCCGCGGTCAGGGCTCATGAGCGAAAGGCCGCTTCCGACCGCACCGCCAGGAGGCCGGTGCCAATGACCTGCGGCGAAATCGGGGTGCCCTGGAGGGGGTGCCCTGGCGTCAGTTCGGCTCGGGGGTGTCGTCGGGGGGCACCTCGGTGTAGAGGACCTCGCGGCCCTGTTCGGCGGCGCGCAGGAGCGCTTCGCTGACGAAGTCGAGGAAGCGGGCGGCGTTCTCCAGGCGGGTCGCGGCCGGGGTGCCGGGGCCGAGGATGGCGACGCCCTGCTTGGCGGTCGCGATGAACTGGTCGTTGGTCCGGGCGCTGCGGACCATCGACTGGTACCAGAGGTCGTCGTCGACGACGTACCGCTCGCGGCGGCGGTCGTCGCGTTCCCGGCGGACCAGTTCCAGGCTCTCCAGGAAGGTGATCGCCTTGGAGATGGACGCCGGGCTGACCTGGAGGCGCTGGGCGAGTTCGGCGGCGGTGAGGCTGCCGGTGTCGGTGGTGTAGAGGCAGCCCAGCACCCGGGCCATCATCTTGGGCAGGCCCGAGACCATGAAGACGGTGGTGAGGGTCTCCTGGTAGTCGCGCACGGCCTCGGCGTCGCGTCCGTAGGGCTGCGGGGTCACCTGCGCGCCGCGGGGCGCGGCCTGCCCGCGCCGGTGGGTGCGCTGCTGGGTGGCACGGTGGGCCAGGTCGGCGCGGTAGCCGCTGGGGCCGCCGTTCCGCGCCACCTCGCGGGTGATCGTGGAGGTCGGGCGGTCGAGCCGGCGGGCGATCTCGGCGTAGGCCAGCCCGTCGGCCAGCCCGACCGCGATCTGCTGGCGCTCCTGCTGGGTGAGTCTGCCTCCCGGCATCGCGACCCCCTTCGTCCCCCGCGCGCCCACCGGGCCGCTCACTGTCTCCCGAACGCGTCGAGCATAGCGTTCGCCCTCGATTGATTGCAACGGACGGCGTCTCCGCGTTGCGTTAAATCCGAGGCCGTTGCAATGATTGTTGCGCTTTTACCTGCGTTGATGCTGCTCATCGGCAAAGAACTAGTTGCAGTGATTCGGAAAGCAACGTAGCTTTTCCAGTGTCAGAAACAATTGGCCGACGCCCCGGCAAGGGAGAGCACGATGCACAGGTTCGACACCCCCGCCCCGATCTCCGCCGTCCTCCACGTCCCGGCGGGACGGGTCCAGCTCATCGCCGCGCACCGGTCCGACACCGCGGTCGAGATCCTCCCCGCCAAGGCGTCGAAGGGGCGCGACGTCAAGGCGGCCGAGCAGACCGCGGTCGAATACGCCGACGGCGTCCTGCGCATCCGGACTCCCGAGAAGAACCAGTACTTCGGCCCGTCGGGGGCCATCGAGGTCACGGTCAAGCTGCCCGTCGGCTCCCGCGTCGAGGCCAAGGCCGCCGCCACCGAGCTCCGGGGCGTGGGCCGCCTCGGCGACGTCGTCTTCGACGGCGCGTACCGCCGGATCAAGCTGGACGAGGCCGCGAGCGTCCACCTCACCGCGGTCGACGGCGACGTCGAGGTGGGACGGCTGGGCGGTCCCGCGGAGATCAGCACCACCCGGGGCGACATCACCGTCGCCGAGGCGAAGGGCGGCAAGGTCGTCCTGCGCACCCAGAGCGGCGACATCTCGGTCGGCGCGGCCACGGGCGTCTCCGCGACGCTGGACGCC
>NZ_JBFAOF010000394.1:0-6204 GCF_040675125.1 Spirillospora sp. NPDC049652
GCCGTCGTCCGCGACGCCGCCCGCCTGCCCGAGGACCTGCGCGACCGCGCCGACGTCCTCGTCGCCGACGTCATGGACCCGGCCGCCGTCGAACCCGCCGTCGAGGGCCGCGACGCCGTGCTGTCCTGCCTCGGAAGCCGGAGCGGCCTCGCCCCCACGACCGTCCACACCGACGGGGTGACGTCGATCATCAAGGGCATGCGGGCCGCCGGAACCCGGCGGCTGCTGGTGGTCAGCGCCGCCGCCCCCTACCCCGACCCCGGCGACGACCTGCTCGGCCGCTACGTCGCCAAGCCGCTGGTCAGCCGCATCCTCGCCAACCCGATGAAGGACGTCGTGCGCGCCGACGGCGTGGTCGAGAGCGCGACCGGCATCGACTGGACGATCGTCCGCCCGCCCCGGCTCCTGAACGGCCCGGCCCGCGGCGCCTACCGCCTCGGCCTCGACCGCACACCGCCGCGGGCCCGGTCCATCCGCCGCGCCGACCTGGCCAACGCCATGCTCGACCTGGCGGACAATCCGAAGTCCATCGGCCACGTCGCCTGGGTGGCGACCTGACACCACGCCTTGGCCCGGGGCCCGGCTCGATTTCGGCCCCTGGCCCTCAGCCCTTCAGCTCGCTCTCGAGCGTCGGCGCGAGGCTCGAATGTCAGAGGACGTCGCGGCGGCGGTGGGAGAGGGACGGGAGCCTCTCGCGCACCTTGGGGGTGAGGGCCGGGTCCAGCTCCACGACGCGGACCGCCGGGAACGGCCCGAGGTCGGCCACGATGTTGCCCATCGGGTCGATGAGCTGGCTGCGTCCCACGCCGCCCGGCAGGCCGCGCGGCGGCGGGGTGCGGTCGGGGGCCTTGTCGACCGCGACGACCCAGGTGGTGTTCTCGATGGCCCGCGCGCGGACGAGGGTCGTCCAGTGCTCTTCCTTGAAGACGCCCTGAGCCCACGCGGCCGGGATGACGAGGATGTCGGCGCCCTCGTCGACCAGGGCGCGGGCCAGCTCGGGGAAGCGGACGTCGTAGCAGGTGACGATGCCGAGCCGGTGGCCGGCCAGGTCGAGGACGACGGGCCGGTCGCCGGCGACGACGCGCTCGGACTCGCGGTCCCCGAAGGCGTCGTAGAGGTGCAGCTTGCGGTACGACCCGACGAGCTCGCCCTCGGCCGAGATGCCGACGACCGTGTTGTGCACGCGGTCGGCGTCCGCGGGTTCGAACACGCCCATGACGACGTTGACGCCGTGCTCGCGGGCCGCGTCGCGGACGGCCGTCACCCACGGCCCGTCGAGGGGCTCGGCCGCCTCGGCGAGGTGGTTGCCGAAGCGGATCTGCGCGGCCTCCGGGAGGACCACGAGGTCGCAGCCGCCCGGCGCCGCCGAGGCCTCGGCGATCGCCGCCAGGACGCGGTCCAGGTTCTCCTTGGGGTCGTCGCCGACCTCGATCTGACACAGAGCCACGCGCATGCCCTCATTCTGCCCGCTGGACGAGGCGGTATGACAGCCGCCGTCCCCTGACCGGATGGACACCCCGAATGCGATCACCCCCACGGGCACCCGGCCGACACAGCTCGATGCGCGCGAACCTCCTCACCCACTCGGCCGCGTCCCCTGCCCGGCCGTGTCGCTGCATTCCACACACAGGCTTTGCCGGCTTGCGGGATGGCCCGGTGGGTGGGGGCGGTACCTAAAGGGAGTGAATGAGTTCTCACGGCGGAGCCTGCTGCGCTCCGGACTGGCCACGGGAGGTCTGGGCGTCGCGGCGCTGGTCCCGGCGCTGGGCGCGTGCGGCGGCACCAGCCAGTCGGCGGTTCCCGTAGCGCAGACCGGCACGGCCACGCAGACGACGGCCCCGCCCACTTCGCCCACCGGCACACCCACCGCCGAGAAGCTCACCCCGGCCCAGGCATGGAGCAGGCTCGCGCAGGGGAACCGGACGTGGGCGGCCGGGAAGCGCACGTGCCCGCAGGAGAGCGCCCAGCGGCGGCAGGAGGTGGCCGCGGCGCAGAACCCGTTCGCCGTCGTCGTCTCCTGCATGGATTCGCGGCTGCCTCCGGAGACGGTGTTCGACCAGGGCGTCGGCGCCCTGTTCGTCGTCCGGACCGGCGCGCAGACCATCGACGACCTGGTCAAGGGTTCCATCGAGTACGGGCCGGTCGAGCATGACACGCCGCTCATCGTGGTCATGGGCCACCAGCGGTGCGGGGCGGTGAAGGCGACGGTGGAGTCGCTCGAGCACGACCATCCGCTGCCGAAGCACCTGAACGCCATCGTGGAGTCGATCAAGCCCGCGTACGAACAGGCGCATGCCAAGGGCGGTGACGTCCTCGACCAGACCATCCGGGCCCAGACCCTGCGGACGGTCGCCACGTTGGCCGCCGACCCCGCGCTGTCGTCGAAGGTCGGCAAAGGCACTCTCGGACTGGTGGCCGCCTACTACAGCCTCGATTCCGGCCAGGTGTCGGTTCTTCAGACCATCGGCTTCAAACCGTCCTGACGACGTGACCGGCCGCCGCCCGGTCACGAGGCGGCCGCCGCACGTCCCGCCCGGACGACGTCCCTGTCGCGGGGACCGATCCGAGCCGATGTGGAGGGTGGCGGACGTCCCGCACGCGGGCGGACGTCGACTACTGCTTCGTTTTCGAGCTCCGCCTCAGGTGAGGTCCGTCCAGATCGGGAGGGACGGCGCGATCGACAGGGGGCCGTCCGAGATCTGCTCGTCCCAGACCCGGGTGATCCGTCCGGCGGACGCGTCGTAGCGGGGCCAGCCCGGGTCGCCGCCCGCGGCGAAGGACGTCCACGCCTTCCGGACCGCGTCGGACAGGACGGCGAACCCGTCCGGTGTGGGCGAGCCCAGGTGGCGCAGCGCGAAGCGCGAGTCGGGGAGTCCGAACACGAACGGCAGGTCGGTCGAGTGTCCGTTGATGCCCCGCGCGCTGCGCCAGGCGAAGTCGAACAGCCACGTCCGTCCACCGGCCGCCGCGTGCGCCTCGGCGATGCGGACGGTCGGCATCCGGAACATCGCGTCGGACAGCAGCGCCAGGGTCAGATCGACGTCATTGAGCTGCGGATACGCCGTCCGGTAGCGTTCCGCGCCGGCCGCGCCCACCTGTGTCGAGCCCGCCACCATCTCGGGGGTCAGCTCCGGCGGCACCGGGGACGGCAGGAACGCGCGCGCCTCCTCGTGGACGAACCCGCAGACCAGCTCGACGTCGGCCCCGGCCGCGATCCGCGTCCACGGCGGGCCGGTGACCAGGTCGCCGTCGATGACGGGCGCGAACGCCGTGACCGGACGGGTCACCGGATCGACCGGCGCGTCCTGCGCGGCGACGAGGGCCTCGGGGGAGAGCGACGCGAGCCCCTCCCACGTCGGCGCGACCCCGGCGGCGGCCGCGATGGTCCGTGTGATCTCCGACGCCTCCGGCGGCTCCACGTACCCGTCCGGGATGCTGTGCGCGATGGCCCGGCGGAACAGCCCGCGCGCCTCGGGCGCACCGGCCAGCAGCGTGATCGACGCGGCCCCGGCGGACTGCCCGAACGCGGTGACCAGGCCGGGGTCGCCGCCGAACGCGGCGATGTTGCGCCGCACCCAGTCCAGCGCGGCGATCTGGTCGCGCAGCCCGCGGTTGTCCGGGACGCCGTCCAGGTGCCCGAACCCCTCGAACCCGACCCGGTAGTCGAACGTCACGACGACCACGCCGGCCCGCGCGAGCCGCGCGGCGTCGTAGTGCGGCATCGGGCTCGCGCCGATCCGCCACGCGCCGCCGTAGAACCACACCATGACCGGGAGTCCGCCGCCGCCGGGGTCGGGCGTCCAGACGTTGACGTTGAGGCAGTCCAGGCCGTCCTCGGGACGCCAGATCGGGGGAGTGCCGGGCGCGGCGGCCCGTTGGGGCGGGGCGGCCCCGAAGCGGGTCGCGTCGCGGACGCCGTCCCACGCCTCGGCCGGGACGGGCGGACGGAACCGCAGCTCGCCCTCCGGCGCCGCCGCGTACGGGATGCCCAGGAAGATCGCCAGGCCGTCGGATTCGGTTCCGCGCACCGTACCGAGGTCGGTCCGCGCCAGCACGTCGGTCACGCGTCAGACGGTACCCGGACCACCCGCGCCGCGCGGTGACCGCTTCATGACAATTGCTCCGGATCCTCCGACGGGGACGAAGATCGCCGATACGCTGACCCGGTTTCCGTTCCGGGGAGGACGACATGCCGCGCCGTACCGCGATCCTCGCCGCCACCGGCACCCTGGCCGTGGCCGCCGCACTGACCCCGTCCACCCCGGCCGGTGCCGCCCCGGCAGCCGCCGCGCCGAAACCCCAGCCCAAGCCCGCGGCGAAGCCCGCGCGGGCGGCGCTCCCGGCGGTGGGTCCGTGGAAGGCGACCCGCTCGTACCTGGTCAGCAGCGTCTTCCAGAACCAGGGCCTCGCGACGGTCCGCGCGTTCGGCGGCGACCACCTCTGGTACACCGGCAACGTCGTCGCGCCGGACGCCCAGCTCAAAGGCTGGAACCACGTCGGCGACCCGGACTTCTCGCACGGCTACGTCGTCGAGCCGTACCAGTCGGGCGCGGCGAACCCGACGTCCAAGATGTTCCGCGTGTACGACACCGCGCACGGGTTCCGGTCGTCCGACTTCGTGCACAGGCTGGTGCCGGGCGAGGCGATGAACAACTCGTTCGCCGCCGTCAGCCAGGACGGCCAGTGGCTCGTCTCCGGCGAGTGGGGAACCGAGAACCGCCTGCTCATCACCCCGATGCCCGTGGTCAACAAGGCCGCCGCCGACCCGGCCCAGGACCTTCCGCTCACCGGACGCGTCGTCCTCGACCGTGCCGTCCGCGACGTCCAGGGCTGCGACTTCACCACGGAGACCCGCCTGGTCTGCTCCTCCAACGACGCGGACGGCACCGTGGACGGCGTCGTCCGGCCGCTCCTCCAGATCGACCTCGCCCGCACCCCCGACGGACGCGACGTCGCGGGCCGCGTCACCGCGCTCGGCCCACTCCCCATGGAGAGCGCGTGCAAGCCGGACGCCCAGCACGCCTTCGAGACCGAGGGCCTCGACTACGACGCGGCGAAGGGCGTGCTGCGCGTCGAGGTCGTGCAGCCCGGCCTCTGCATCCCGCTGACGACCGTCTGGGAGTTCGATAGCCGTACCGTGGGTGCGTGACCGACCGCGAGACCGTGCCGGACCCGACCCCGACCGCCCCGCCCCCACCGGACCCGACCCCGACCGCCCCGTCCCCACCGGAGCCGACGCCGCCGCGGCCCGCGTCGAGACTGCGGCGCTGGTCGCGCCGGACGCTGCTGGTCCTGGTGACGCTGTGGGCCCTGGTCACCGCGGCGTCGATGGTGGTCGTCCGGTCGACGCAGGAGCGCGCCGCCGTCCCGTCCGGGCTGTCGTACGTGCAGGCCGGGGACGTGCGGACGCGGTACCGCGAGTGGGGGAGCGGCGGCAGCCCGGTCGTGCTGGTGCACGGCGCGTTCGAGTCGGCGGACGCGTGGACGCCGACCGCCGAGGTCCTCGGCCGCACCCATCACGTGTTCGCGCTCGACCTCACCGGCAACGGCTACAGCCAGCGCAAGGGTCCGTACGACGCCGCGCACATGGCCGACCAGGTGACCGCGTTCATCGGCGCGATGCGCCTGGTCAAGCCCGTCATCGTCGGGCACTCCAGTGGGGCGGCCGTGGTCGCGGAGGCGGCCCTGCGGCGTCCGGACGCGATCGGCGGCCTCATGCTGCTCGACGGGGACGCGCTGCTCACCGGCGCCGGGCAGAAGACCCCCCTCCCGTACTTGATCATCGACCCGTACCGGACGGCCGTATTGCGCCTGGGCGTCCGCTCTGACTGGCTCGTCCGCACGGCCTACGCGCGGGCGTGCGGACCGCGCTGCCCGCGCCTGGACGCGGCGGGCGTGGACCAGTGGCGGCGTCCGTTCATGGTGCCGGGCGCGGAGAAGGCCGTCTGGGAGATGTTCCGCAACGGCGTCGTCGGCATCCCGACCTCGCGCCTGGAACGGGTGCGCGGCCTGGGCATGCCGAAATCGGTGGTGTTCGGGGCGGACGACTTCGTGTTCAGCCGGTCCACGCCCGCCGAGACCGCCGCCCGGATCGGCGCGCCGCCGCCCACGCTCATCCCGCGCGCCCAGCACATGACGTTCGTGTCCGACCCCGGCCCGGTCGCCGCCGCCATCGACGCCCTCGCCCGCCGCTGACCTTCGTCC
>NZ_JBFAOF010000395.1:0-6200 GCF_040675125.1 Spirillospora sp. NPDC049652
CCGGCCCGGTGCCCGGCCCGGTGCCCGGCCCGGTGCCCGGCCCGGTGCCCGGCCCGGTGCCCGGCTCGACGTCCGGGCCGACGGCCGGGGCCCCGGACGACTCGCTGTCGCGCAGCGCGTCGCTCGCGGGCTCGGCCGGGCCCTCGCCGTCCCGCACGCGGGTCTCCTCGGGGATCTCCGCGCGGAACCGGGGGAGCGCCTCGGGGTGGTGCTCGCGCAGGTAGCCGATCAGGTGCTCGCGCACGTCGCAGCGCAGGTCCCAGGCGCTCGCCGAGTCGGCGGCGCTCATCAGCGCGCGCATCTCGACCAGGCCGTTGGGCTGGACGTCGGTGAGCTGGAGCACCCAGTCGCGCTGGTCCCACAGCGGGTGCTCGCGCAGGTAGTCGTGCAGGACGGTGCGCAGTTCCTCGATCGGGACGCTCCAGTCGACCCGCAGCAGCACCGCGCCGATGACCCGGCTGGTGTGCCGGGTCCAGTTCTCGAAGGGCTGCTCGATGAAGTAGGAGACCGGCAGGATCAGCCGCCGCTCGTCCCACAGCCGCACCACCACGTACGACAGGGTCAGCTCCTCGATCCGCCCCCACTGGCCCTCGACGACCACGACGTCGTCCAGGCGCAGCGCGTCGCTGAACGCCAGCTGCAGCCCGGCGAGCAGGTTGCCGAGGGTGGGGCGGGCGGCGATGCCGACGACGAGCCCGGCGACGCCGGCGGAGGCCAGCACGCCCGCGCCGACCGCCCGGACGGCCGGGAAGGTGAACAGGGCGATGGCGGTGGCGACGATCCCCAGGGTCACCGCGCCGATCCGGCGGAGCAGCAGCATCTGCGTGCGGGTGCGGCGGGCCCGGCGGTTGCGTGCGCCCGAGACCCGGGTCAGCCGGTCGAGCGGCGGGTCGGTCAGCGCGTAGAAGATCCGCAGGATCAGCCAGGCGGTCGCGCCGGTGGCCGCGATGTGCAGCACGTGCCGCAGGTCCGCGCCCAGCCGGGGCGGCAGGTCCCCGTACGGGACGGCCCCGTAGGCGCTGACGGCGGCGGCGAACGTGAACGCGGGGGCGGTGCAGCGGCGGGCCGCCTGCCCGGCGGCCGGCCAGCGGGCCGACAGCCGTCCGGCGAGCAGCCGGCGGGCCCCCTCCACGACACCGACGGACAGGGCGACGGCGATCACGGGAATGATCAGCGCCCAGAGCGCTGACACGTCCAAATCCCCCCTTTATGGTCGAAACCGGTGGACACTCCGGGAACCTGTATCCGCAGGCGGGCGGTCCGAACGAGATCTGGATCACCCCCGGAGGCCGCGCGGGGCGCCGGTTGTCGGTGCCGCCGACTAGGCTTTCCATGTGGCAGATCCGGCGACCTATCGACCAGCACCGGGGACGATCCCCGACGAACCCGGCGTGTACCGCTTCCGTGACGAGCACGGGCGGGTGATCTACGTGGGCAAGGCCAAGAGCCTGCGCTCGCGGCTCGGCTCCTACTTCGCCGACTTCGCCACCCTGCACCCGCGCACCCAGACGATGGTGCGCACCGCCGCCCGGGTCGACTGGACCGTGGTGTCCACCGAGGTCGAGGCGCTCCAGCTGGAGTACAGCTGGATCAAGGAGTTCGACCCCCGATTCAACGTCAAGTACCGCGACGACAAGTCCTACCCCTACCTCGCGGTCACCCTCAACGAGGAGTTCCCCCGCGTCCAGGTCATGCGGGGCGCCAAGCGCAAGGGCGTGCGCTACTTCGGCCCCTACTCGCACGCCTGGGCCATCCGCGAGACCGTCGACCAGCTGCTGCGCGTGTTCCCCGTCCGCACCTGCTCGGCCGGGGTGTTCAAGCGGCAGCACCAGCTCGACCGGCCCTGCCTGCTCGGCTACATCGACAAGTGCTCCGCGCCGTGCGTGGGCCGCGTCACCCCGGACGAGCACCACGCCCTCGCCGAGGACTTCTGCGACTTCATGGCGGGCAACACCGGCCGCTACATCAAGCGCCTCGAACGCGACATGCGCGAGGCCGCCGCGTCCATGGCCTACGAGCGGGCGGCGCGGCTGCGCGACGACATCCGCGCGCTGGAGCGGGCGCTGGAGAAGCAGACCGTGGTGCTCGCCGACGGCACCGACCTCGACATGATCGCCTTCGCCGAGGACGAGCTGGAGGCCGCCGTCCAGGTGTTCTACGTGCGCGGCGGGCGCATCCGCGGCCAGCGCGGCTGGGTGGTCGACAAGGTCGAGGCGGTCACCACCCCCGACCTGGTCGAGCAGTTCCTCATCCAGACCTACGGCGACAGCGACGCGGTGCCGCGCGAGGTGTACGTCCCGGCGCTGCCGCCGGACGCCGAGGCCATGACCGAGCTGCTGGCCGAGGCGCGCGGCGGGCCCGTGCGGCTGCGCGTCCCGCAGCGCGGCGACAAGAAGGCGCTGCTGGAGACCGTCCACCGCAACGCGCGGGAGGCGCTCAAGCAGCACAAGACCCGCCGCGCCAGCGACCTGACCACCCGCAGCCTCGCGCTGCGCGAGCTGCAGGACGCGCTGGAGCTCGACGAGGCCCCGCTGCGCGTCGAGTGCTACGACGTGTCGAACCTGCAGGGCACCAACGTGGTGGCGTCCATGGTCGTGTTCGAGGACGGCCTGGCCCGCAAGAGCGAGTACCGGCGGTTCACGATCAAGGCCGTGGAGGGGCAGGACGACGTCCGGTCCATCCACGAGGTGATCACCCGCCGGTTCCGCCGCTACCTGGCCGAGAGCGAGAAGACCGGCGAGCCGGGCGTCCTCCCCGACGACCAGGCCCAGGGCGGCCCCGGCGTCCCGGACGCCCAGGCGGGGCCGGACGCGTCCGGCGAGCCCGCCGCGCACGGCCCGATCGACCCCGAGACCGGCAGGCCGCGCCGCTTCGCCTACCCGCCCAACCTGGTGCTGGTGGACGGCGGCCCGCCGCAGGTCGCGGCCGCGCAGCGCGCCCTGGACGAGCTCGGCGTGGACGACATCGCCGTCGTCGGCATCGCCAAGCGGCTGGAGGAGCTGTGGCTGCCCGGCGACGACGACCCGGTGATCCTGCCGCGCAACAGTGAGAGCATGTTCCTGGTCCAGCGCATCCGGGACGAGGCGCACCGGTTCGCCATCACCTTCCACCGCCAGAAGCGGTCGAAGTCGATGACCGTCAGCGAGCTCGACACGGTGCCCGGGCTCGGCCCGGCGCGCCGCACCGCGCTGGTGAAGCACTTCGGCTCCGTCAAGCGCCTGAAGGAGGCGACCCCGGAGCAGATCGCCGAGGTTCCCGGCATCGGCCTGCGCACCGCCGAGACGATCGCCGCCGCGCTGAACGGCCCCGGCGCGTCCGCCGCGACGCGTCCACCCGACGCGGGCGGGGACACCGGCGGCGGGAACGCGGGCGGCGATAACACGGCCGGCGGCGCGGGAGAAGAGGCGGCCGAGGGCGCGACGGAGCGCCCGGACGGCAGCGGAAGCACGACCACCAGCACCAGCACCACGCCGGACGCCGTGGGGGCGGCGGACGGCGGTACCGGCACCGCCACCGGTACCGGCCACAGGGGCGACGCCGACGACAGGGGGAAACGAACGTGACCACCGAGACACAGGTCCCGGACATCGTGATCGTCACGGGCATGTCCGGCGCGGGCCGCAGCACGGCCGCCAAGTCCCTGGAGGACCTGGACTGGTTCGTGGTGGACAACCTGCCGCCCGCGCTGCTGGCGACGATGGCCGACCTCGGCGGCCGGGTGAAGGACGCGGTGCCGCGCATCGCCGTCGTGGTCGACGTGCGCAGCCGCGGGTTCACCGCCGACCTGCACTCGTCGATCGCCGAGCTGGAGGCGCGCGGCGTGCACCCGCGCGTGGTGTTCCTCGAGGCCGGCGACGACGACCTGGTGCGCCGGTTCGAGAGCGTCCGGCGCCCGCACCCGCTGCAGGGCGACGGCCGCCTGGTGGACGGCATCGCCCGCGAGCGCGAGCTGGTCCGCGAGGTGCGCGCCGAGGCCGACCTGGTGATCGACACCAGCGGGCTCAACGTGCACGAGCTGCGCAACAAGATCATCGGCTTCTTCGGCGACGGCAGCACCGACTCGCGGCTGCGCGCCACGGTCGTGTCGTTCGGCTACAAGTACGGCCTTCCGGTGGACGCCGACCTGGTCGTCGACTGCCGCTTCCTGCCGAACCCGCACTGGGTGCCGGAGCTGCGGCCCAAGACCGGCCGCGACGCCGACGTCCGCGACTACGTGCTCGCCCAGCCCGGCGCCAAGGAGTTCCTGGACGCCTACACCGAGGTGTTGCGCCTGCTCACGACCGGGTACGAGCGTGAGGGCAAGCACTACGTGACACTGGCCGTGGGATGTACCGGTGGCAAACACCGTAGTGTGGCCATGGCCGAGCAGATCTCCGCCCGGCTGCGGGACGAGGGCGTCGAGGTGCAGGTCGCCCATCGCGACCTCGGCCGCGAGTGAGCCGCGCGGGCGAGCGCCCGCGCGGGTGGACCGAGGAGACTGACGAACCGGTGAACCCCCGTGGGCCCAAGGTCGTCGCGCTCGGCGGGGGGCACGGCCTGTACGCCTCGCTGTCGGCGCTGCGCCGCGTCACCGAAGCCCTGACGGCCGTGGTCACGGTCGCCGACGACGGCGGCTCCAGCGGGCGGCTCCGCCGCGAGCTGGGCGTCATGCCGCCGGGCGACCTGCGGATGGCGCTCGCCGCGCTGTGCGGCGACGACGAGTGGGGCCAGACCTGGCGGGACGTGGTGCAGCACCGCTTCCGCAGCGAGGGCGCGCTGCACGACCACGCGGTCGGCAACCTGCTGATCGTCGCCCTCTGGGAGCTGTTCGGCCAGTCCGGCACCGTCGCCGCCCGGAACGTTCCCGGCGCCCCGGCCTCCGGCACGTCCGCCTCCGGCACATCCGCCTCCGACGCCCATTCCCCCCATGGCGCGGCGGACGGCGGGACCGGCGTGGTCGCCGGGCTCGACTGGGTGGGACGGCTGCTCGGGGCGCACGGCCGCGTGCTGCCGATGGCCTCGGTGCCGCTCGACATCGTCGCCGACGTGCGCGGCGCCGACCCGGCGCGTCCGGACGAGGTCGTCCAGGTGCGCGGCCAGGTCGCGTGCGCGAAGACGCCGGGCACGGTCGAGGGCATCTCGCTGATCCCGTCCGACCCGCCCGCGTGCCCCGAGGCGCTCGCGGCGATCGAGGACGCCGACTGGGTGGTCTTCGGCCCGGGGTCGTGGTTCACCAGCGTCCTGCCGCACCTGAAGGTGCCGGGGCTGGCGCGCGCCCTGCGGCGGACGCGGGCCCGCCGCGCGGTGCTGCTGAACCTGGCGCCGCAGCCGGGCGAGACCGACGACCTGTCGCCGCAGAACCACCTGGAGGTCCTGCAGGCCCACGCGCCGGACCTGCGGGTCGACGTGGTGCTGGCCGACCGGGGCGTCGTGGACGAGCCGGACGCGCTGGAGAAGGCCGTCGGCGACCTGGGCGGACGCCTGGTGCTCGCCGACGTCGCCGCCGCCGACGGATCGCCGCGTCATGATCCCGCCCTGCTGGCCCAAGCCTTCGTACAGATATTCGCTGACTGACGTCCGGCCGGGCCGCGATCGGCCACACTGCTGGAAGTTCGATAGGGGGAGGGGTTCATCTATGGCGATGACCGGTGTGGTGAAGGACGAGCTGAGCAGGCTCCAGGTGCTCAAGCCGTGCTGCCGCAAGGCGGAGGTCTCGACGCTGCTGCGCTTCGCGGGCGGCCTGCACCTGGTGAGCGGGCGCATCGTGATCGAGGCCGAGATCGACACCGGGGCCGCCGCGCGCCGTCTGCGCCGGGACATCGCCGAGGTGTTCGGGCACACCTCCGACGTGGTGGTGCTCGCCCCGTCCGGGCTGCGCAAGGGCAACCGGTACGTCGTCCGGGTGTTCCGCGAGGGCGAGTCGCTGGCCCGGCAGACCGGGCTGATCGACAACAACGGGCGCCCGGTGCGGGGGCTGCCCCGGCACGTGGTCGCGGGGGCGGCCTGCGACGCCGAGTCGGCCTGGCGGGGGGCGTTCCTGGCGCACGGCTCGCTGACCGAGCCGGGCCGGTCGATGTCCCTGGAGGTGACCTGCCCCGGCCCGGAGGCGGCGCTGGCGCTGGTCGGCGCGGCCCGCCGGTTGAAGATCCACGCCAAGGCGCGGGAGGTGCGCGGGGTCGACCGCGTGGTCGTGCGCGACGGCGACGCGATCAGCGCGCTGC
>NZ_JBFAOF010000396.1:0-6192 GCF_040675125.1 Spirillospora sp. NPDC049652
GCACACGGTCGGCGTCACGTCCGGGGCGCCGACCGGGACGCCGACCGGGGCGCCGTCCGAGCACGCCGGCCGGGAGACCAAGGTCAGCGCGGAGCGGATCGTGATCGCGACCGGGACGCGCCCGGCCCGCCCGGACTCGGTGGCCTTCGACGACCGGACGGTGATCGACTCCGACGGGATCATCCACCTGGAGCGCATCCCCGAGTCCATGGTCGTGGTCGGCGCGGGCGTGATCGGGATCGAGTACGCCTCGATGTTCGCCGCGCTCGGCACCAAGGTCACCGTGGTCGAGCGGCGGGAGCGGATGCTGGAGTTCTGCGACCTGGAGATCGTCGAGGCGCTCAAGTACCACCTGCGCGACCTGGCGGTCACCTTCCGGTTCCGCGAGACCGTCGCGTCCGTCGAGCGGCGCGGCGGCGGCGCGATCACCATGCTGGAGAGCGGCAAGCGCATCCCCGCCGACACGGTCCTGTATTCGGCCGGGCGGCAGGGCCTCACCGACCGGCTGAACCTGGAGGCCGCCGGGCTGAGCGCCGACCGGCGCGGCCGGATCGCGGTGGACGACCACTACGCCACCGAGGTCCCGCACATCTACGCGGTCGGGGACGTGATCGGCTTCCCGTCCCTGGCGGCGACCTCGATGGAGCAGGGCCGCCTCGCCGCGCACCACGCCTGCGGCGAGCCGGTCGCCCGGATGGCCGAGCTGCAGCCGATCGGGATCTACACCATCCCCGAGATCAGCTTCGTCGGCCGGACCGAGGACGAGCTGACCGAGGCCAAGATCCCCTTCGAGGTCGGGGTGTCCCGGTACCGGGAACTGGCCCGCGGCCAGATCATCGGCGACTCCTACGGGATGCTGAAGCTGCTGGTCTCGCCGGACGACCGGTCGCTGCTCGGCGTGCACGTCTTCGGCACCGGGGCCACCGAACTGGTGCACATCGGGCAGACCGTGATGGGCTGCGGCGGAACCGTCGACTACCTGGTCAACGCGGTGTTCAACTACCCGACCCTCGCCGAGTCGTACAAGGTCGCCGCGCTGGACGCGATGAACAAGATGCGCCAGGTGGCCCGCCTCACCGAACTCACCGGCGAACCGCCCCACGCCCAGCCTGAGAACCCGGCCGGCGCGGGCGGGAAGTCGGCGAAGTGACGTCCCGACCGCAACCGGCGAAGCCATAGGTCGAAGCCTGTCGGCCTTGCCCCTGGCGCGATGCCCCGATCTACGGGTTTGAGTGCCGGTGTGCCTGTCAGGTGGTGGTCCGGCGGGCGTACGCCTCGATCTCGATCTTCATGCGGGGGTCGGCGAGGCCGCACATGAGCATCGTGGCCGCCGGCCGGACCTCGCCGAAGGCGCGCCGCAGCACCGGCCAGCAGGGCTCGAAGTCGGCCCGGTCGGGCAGCAGGTAGCGCACCCGGACGACGTCGCTGAGGGCGCACCCGGCCTCCGCCAGGGCGTCCTGGATGTTGCGCAGGCACTGCTCGGCCTGCTCCACCACGTCCTCGGAGATCGTCATGGTGGCGTAGTCGAAGCCGGTGGTCCCCGACACGTGCACCCAGTCGCCGTCGACCACCGCACGGGCGTAACCGATCTGCTCCTCGAAGGTCGAGCCACTGAGGATGGAACGTCGCTCTGTCATGTGCGGAACGCTAGGCACCCGGCCGTGGATACGTCCAATACTTCCTCAGGCGGCGGATGATATCTCTAGGCGTATGGAGCGTCCCGAGATTCCCCTTCCGCAGCTGCACGCCTTCGTCGTCCTGGCCGAGGAACTGCACTTCGGACGCGCCGCCGCCCGCCTGGGCATCGCCCAGCCGCCGCTGAGCCAGCAGATCCGACGCCTGGAGGGCAAGGTCGGCCACCCGCTCTTCGTCCGCGAACCGGGACGCGTCGGCCTCACCCCCGCGGGTCGGGAACTCCTGCCCGCGGCCAGGCACGCCCTCACCGGAATCGCCGACGGCCTGGCCGCGGCCCGGGAGGTCGGCAGCGGCAGAGCGGGCCGCCTGCGGATCGGCTTCGCCGGCTCGCTCGCCCTGACCGTCCTGCCCGGGCTGCTGCGCACCTTCCGGGAACGCTTCCCCGCCGTGCGGCTCGACATCCGGGAGATGACCACCACCCCGCAACTGGCCGCCCTGCGCGACGGCGCCATCGACGTCGGCCTGCTGCGCGAGCCCCCCGAGCACGACACCGAACTCGCCTTTCGGACCGTGCTCACCGAACCGTTCGTCGCCGTCCTGCCATCCGCGCACCCGCTCGCGGCCCAGCGGAGCGTCCGGGTCGAGCAGCTTGCCGACTCGCCCTTCATCCTTCTGCCCCGCGCCGTCGGACCGTCGCTCCACGACCAGATCACCGGCCTGTGCGCGGCGGCGGGCTTCACGCCCCGGGTGACCCAACACGCGGTGGAATGGCAGACCGTCTGCGCTCTGGTGGAGACCGGGCTGGGCGTCTCACTCGCCCCGCAGAGCATCCGCCGTATCCGCCTCAAAGGCGTCGTCTTCCGCAGGATCGAACCCGACACCATCCGCACACGAGTCGCCGTCGCGTGGCGCGAGAACGACCGAAGCCCCCTGGTCGCACGCCTCCTGGAAGCCCTCGACCAGGATCCGCCGGGCAGGATCTAGCCGGCGGGTGGGGGCGTTCCGGGTTCCAGCATGGGGACGAGGAACCGCCGGGCCAGCGCGGCCAGTTGCGCGTCGTCCTCGAGGTCGATGACGTGGCTGGGGATCGCCAGGAGGGAGCCGGAGATCCGGACCATCATCTCGGCGACGACGTCGGTGTCCAGCTCGGCTGACACGTGGCCCGCGCGCTGCTCGCGGCGGAGCTGGTCGGCGACGAAGCCGCGGACGGTCGCGAGGGTCCGCCCCCCGTCGCTGATCAGGGAGGGCAGGAGCAGGTCGGGTTCGGTGGCGATGAGGCCGCCGATCAGCGGGTTGCGGCGGATGGTGCGCAGCGAGCTCACGAACCCCAGCACCACACGGTCGGCGGCCGTCTCGGCCTCCCGGATGTCGCTGAGGAACTGGTCGAAGTACCGGCGGAACTCCCGTCGCACCACCTGTTCCACCAGGGCGTCCTTGGTGGCGAACCGCCGGTAGACCGTGATCCGCGAGACCCCGGCCCGGCGGGCCACGTCCTCCATCGTCGAGCGCTGGATGCCCATGCGGCAGAACTGGGCGTAGGCCGCGTCGAGGACGCGCGAGCGCACCTCGTCCGCGTCCTCGACTTGCTCGACCGCCTCGACGTACGCGTTCTCCAGCAGCGACCCCGAATCCGAGGACGTCATCAGAAACGACAGCACAGGGTCCACGGTCTCCTCCCGAGAGCACCGAGTCTGCCCGACCCGTCCAGGTTCGTCACGATGGGTCTTGTGACGGACGCCACCTCGTGCTCTCATGAGGCAGGCGCTGATACAGAGAAGCGCAACGCGTTTCATCGTATCAGCGGTCGCTCTCGGACCGAGGAGGCACCAGGCATGGACCGACCGAACCGACGCGACGTGCTGCTCGCCGGCGGGGTGCTCGGCACCCTCGGAGCCCTGAGCGTCGCGACTCCCGCGCAGGCCAAGGCGCTGTGGACGTGGTCCCCCAAGGGATCGGTCGTCGGCGCCGGCCAGGGCGCCGACCCCAGGTGGGTCTGGGACGCCCAGGCCGACCCGCTCGTCGCGTCCCTGATCGACGGCGGCGCCGTCCCCCGGATCAACGACCTGCTGAAGACCTGGACCAAGAACGGCCAGCCACTTCCGGCCGGGCTGCCGAACGAGCTGAAGCAGTTCATCGAACAGGCCCGCGCCCTGCCCTCCTGGGCCGACCAGGCGAAGCTCGCCACCGCCTTTAGGTTCAACGAGAAGCGCGGCACCTACCTGGGCATCTGCTACGGCTTCGCCAGCGGGATGATGAGCACGGCCATCCCGCACGAGGCGCGCGCGGTCTACTACTCCAAGGGCGGCGCGGACATGAGGGACCGCATCACCAAGACCGCCAAGCTCGGCTACGACATCGGCACGAGGAACGCCTTCCAGCCCGACGGCGAGATGATCGTCACCTGTGTGAAGACGCGGCTGGCCCACGCGGGCGTGCGCCACCTGCTGCCCCAGTCGCCGTACTGGACCAAGGTCGCCGACGAGCGGATCCCGATCAGCCAGGCCGACATGATGGTCACCTGGCACAGCCTGCCCACGACCGTCATGAAGCAGCTGACCAGGTGGAAGGTGCCGGTCCCCGCCGACGAGTCGGCCGCGTACCTGCACTCCTGGCAGCTGACCGCGCACATGCTCGGCATCCTGGACGAGTACATCCCCAACTCCTGGGACGAGGCCGACTCCCAGGCCGCGCAGGTGCTCGACCCCGTCCTCGCCCCCACCGCCGAGGGCGTCAAGCTCGCCGACATCCTGCTCCACCTGGGCGTCACCATCGACGGCGGCATCCTCACCACGCACATCCTCGGCGCGCTCACCCGCTTCATGCTCGGCGACGGGATCGCCGGCTGGCTGCAGATCCCCCGCGAACCGATCTGGGACCCCGCCTTCAAGGACCTCTGGCCGATCTTCGTCGCCATCAAGGAGGGCCTGCTCAAGATCACCGACGCCCCGCCGGCCCTGCTGAGCCTTTACTGGGCCTTCGACGAGCTGCTGCGCCTCGGGACCCTGCTCTACCTGTCCGGGGCCAAACTCCCGATCAGCATCCAGATCCCCACCACCAACAACCCGCACTACTGATCCCCGCCGGACGTCGGCCGGGGAAAGGAGGGTGCTCCAGTCGGCACCTTCGACCGCAGTCTGGGGACGATCAGCCATCACTCGGTCAACGCGGTGGAGTCGCTTGAGGGCCGTCCCAGAATTCGGCGAGGACGCGGTTCAGGGTGTCCGGTGCCTCCACGTGGGGATAGTGCGCGGCTCCGGGAATCGACACGTGCCGCGCGCCGATGCGTTCGGCCGTGACGCGCGCGCACGCGAGGAGCGGGCCGCCGCCGCGCTCGCGGTAGATGTCGGGCGCGTTCTCCCATGTTCCGGAGACGACGAGCTTGGGAAACGAAGCGGCGGCCAGGGCGGCGACCGGGATTCCGGCCTCCCAGCACACGCGCTCGTTGAGTGCACTCGCTGCTGCGCGGAGCCTGGTCTCGGTCGGTTCCATGGGCGGCAGGCCGACGGAGTCCGTAGCGGCACGGAGCGCCTGTTCCGGGGTCAGTCGAGGGAGGTCCGCGTAGGCGTCGCGGTTGGCGCGCAGTGCGGCCGCGACCTGCGGATCGTCCGCCGCGGCCTGGTAGCAGCCCGGCTCGATCAGCGTCAGGGACCGGACCGCCTCGGCCCGGCGCGCCGCCGCGACCATCGCGCCGACCGCGCCGTAGGAGTGCCCGACCAGGTGCGCGCCGTCGTCGAGGAGTTCGGCGATGTCGTCGGCGTCGGCGAGGTGGTCGCTGGGGAACGTCGGCCCGGCGTCCGGGCTTCCGCCGTGCCCGCGCCGGTCCACCAGGACGAGCCGGAACCGGTCCGCCAGCGGACGCTGCGCCGCGAACCCGGAGACCGGGTCGTCGCCCCAGCTCAGCGACCCGTGGACGAAGACCGCGCGCGGTCCGTCCGGCGGTCCGAGGACGGTGGCGTGGACCGTCCCCGGCAGCGTTCCGTTCGCTCGAAACATGCCCTGACCGCCTTAAACGTCGTTTAATACTCTTGAACCTTGTATAGGTTCTGGCGGCGCGGGCGTCAACCCCCCGGGCCGGTAGCGTGGACGCCGTGCCGTCCTCTGACTCGGTGTGGCTGAGGCCCGACCGTCCGCCGCGCGACCGGCGGCTCGACCGCGAGCGGATCGTCGCGGTCGCCGTCGCGCTCCTCGACGCGGGCGGGCACCGCGAACTGTCGATGCGCCGCGTCGCGGAGGCGCTCGGCGTCACCGCCGGGTCGCTGTACTGGTACGTCCGCACCAAGGACGAGCTGCTCGAACTCGCGCTGGACCACGTCCTCGGCGAGGTCGGCGTCACGGACGGGGACGCGGCCGATCCGGACGGGGCGGACTGGCGGCGGGCCGTCGCCGGGCTGGCGCGGAGCCATCGGGCGATGCTGCTCCGGCACCGCTGGGTGCTGTCCGAGCTGACCGTCCGGCCGAACCTGGGGCCCAACGCGTTCGCGCTGGCCGAGGCCGGGCTGCGGGCGATGTCGCGCGCCGGATTCGCGGGGGACGGGCTCGACGCCGCCCTGGCCGTCG
>NZ_JBFAOF010000397.1:0-6168 GCF_040675125.1 Spirillospora sp. NPDC049652
TCCGCGTCCGCGTCGGACGCGGAGGCGACCACCCGCAGCCCGCGCAGCGCCGCCAGCTCGACCGCGAACCCTCCGACGGCCCCAGCCGCGCCTGTGATCAACACAGTGCCGCCGGGACGGAGATCCAGCAGGTCGAGGCCCTGGAGCGCGGTCAGGCCGTTCAGGGGCAGCGTGGCGGCGTGCGCGGCGTCGAGCGTGCGGGGCGCGTGGACGACCGCGTCAGCGTCCAGCACGATCGCCTCGGCGTGGGCGCCGGTCGGCACGGGCAGCCGGTCGCGCAGCCCGATGACCTTGTCCCCGACGGCCAGCCGGCCCACCCCGGCGCCGAGGGCGTCGATCTCGCCCGCCGCGTCCAGGCCCAGGCCGAGGGGCAGGTCGGGGGCCAGAGCTGCCAGGAGGCCGGCGCGGGCCGCGAGGTCCACGGGGTTGACCGTGGCCGCCTCGATCCGGATCCGCACCTGCCCCGGGCCGGGGAGCGGCTCGGGGACGTCCGCCACCCGCAGCGTCTCCGGCCCGCCGTACTCCGTCACACTGATCGCGCGCATGCCAAATACTCCCTGGTCAGATGGATTCTTCGGGAAAATCCCGGCAGTCCCGAGTCTGCGGCGGAAGAGCGCGCGGCCGGAAGGGGTTACTTCGGAGTGCGTACCTCACCCCGAGGTGGGGCGCGCGAGTTACCGGAGGTGGAGGACATGCCGACGATGACCGCCGAGCAGCGGCGCGCGTGGGCGAAGGCGGAGTTCGACGCCTACATGGAGACCTGCCCGACGAGCCGCCTGATGGCCGTCCTCGGCAACAAGTGGACGACCATGCTGCTGGTCCGGCTGGCCGAGAACGGCACGATGCGGCACGCGGAGCTGGCGCGGGCCGTCCCCGGGATCAGCGCCAAGGTGCTCACCCAGTCGCTCCGGGCCCTGGAGCGGGACGGACTGGTCGCGCGGCACGTCACCGCGTCGGTCCCGGTCCGGGTGGACTACACGCTGACCGTCCTCGGGGAGACCCTGATCCCGATCGTCGGGACCGTCCGGCAGTGGGCGGAGCGGCACATGCCGGACGTGGAGAACGCGCGCGGCCGCTACGACGCCGCACGGGCCGGGGAGGCCGTTCCGCCGCCCGCGCGATCGCTAGGCTGAGCGCCATGAAGAAGTGGGAGTACTCGACTGTGCCTCTGCTGGTCCACGCGACCAAGCAGATCCTCGACAACTGGGGCCAGGACGGGTGGGAGCTCGTCACCGTGCTGCCCGGCCCGAACCCGGAGAACCTGGTGGCCTACTTCAAGCGCGAAGTGGAGCCGTAAGCATGAGCACTCCCGAGGAGCGGATCGCCGAGCTGGGGCTCGAACTGCCGGAGGTGGCCCGTCCGCTGGCCGCCTACGTCCCGACCGCGCGCACCGGGTCGCTGGTCTACACCGCCGGGCAGCTCCCGCTGGTGAAGGGCGAGCTCCCGGTCACCGGCAAGGTCGGCGCCGAGGTCACCGCCGACCAGGCGGCCGCCCAGGCGCGGGTCTGCGCGCTGAACGCGATCGCGGCGCTGAAGGCCGAGGTCGGCGACCTGTCGAAGATCGTCCGGATCGTCAAGGTCGTCGGGTTCGTCGCCTCCGCCCCGGACTTCACCGGCCAGCCGCAGGTGATCAACGGCGCGAGCGACCTGCTGGGCGAGGTGTTCGGCGAGGCCGGCGCGCACGCCCGCAGCGCGGTGGGCGTCGCGGTCCTGCCGAGGAACGCGCCGGTCGAGGTCGAAGTGATCGCCGAGGTCCGCTGACGCGCCCTGGCGGCGAGGCCCGGCAAAAGGCCCGGCGGAAGGACCCCGTGGACGGGACCGGTGGACGGGACCGGCGCCTCGGCCGATCTTGACGGAATGTCATTCGGTATGCCCGAATGGGGCGTCATGAACGGGTTGAGGTTGCCGGCGGAGTTCCGGAAGCAGATCGAGGGCATCGAGGCCGGGACGATCGAGCCGGTCCGGCCGCGGCACGCCGCGACCGTGGTCGTGCTCCGCGACCACGCCGACCACGGGCTGCAGGCGTTCATGCTGCGCCGGGTGGGCTCGATGGCCTTCGCGCCCGGCGCGTACGTGTTCCCGGGGGGCTCGGTCGATCCGCGCGACGGCGAGGTCGGCGCCGGCTGGTCCGGGCCGTCCCCGGCCGAGTGGGGCCGGGCCTTCGGCGCGGACGAGCCGCTCGCCCGCGAACTGGTCTGCGCGGCCGTCCGGGAGACGTTCGAGGAGACCTGCGTGCTGCTCGCCGGCCCGACCGGCGAGACCGTCGTGGACGACACGCGCGGCGACGAGTGGGAGCGGGACCGGCAGTCGCTGCTGGACCGCTCCCTCTCGTTCGCCGGGTTCCTCCAGGCGCGCGGGCTCGTCTTGCGCTCGGACCTGCTGCGTCCCTGGGCGCACTGGATCACCCCCGCGATCGAGCCGAAGCGCTACGACACGCGGTTCTTCGTCGCGGCGATGCCCCCGGGGCAGCGCGCCCGCGACGTGAGCACCGAGGCCGACCGGGTCGCGTGGGTGCGTCCGGCCGAGGCCGCCGCGCGGGGCCGCGCGGGCGAGTGGCCCATGCTGCCCCCGACCCTCGCCACGCTGGACGACCTGGCCCGCTTCGACACGGTCGCGGAGGTCCTCGCGGCGCCCCGCGAGATCGTCGTGCTGGAGCCGGAGGGGCGGATCATCGACGGCGACCCCTACCTCGTCCTGCCCGAGGACGCGGTGCGCTACGACGCGTAGCCCGCGCGGGCGCGTGGTCCACTGAGGTCACGGCGAATGCGAAAAGCCGCGGGAGGCCGCGGAGGCTGATCGGCGGGGGCTCATGACAGGGGCGCGGGCACGGCTGGCCTGGTCACTCGGACTCCGCCTGGCCGGCACGTCCGTGCCGCGGCGGCTGGCCCGCCTCGGACTCGGCCCGGGCCGGTCGGGCAGGATGGGGCGCGTGAGCGATATCGACGGGAGCGGCACGGATCGGGCGAGATGCGTGCTCGCTCCGAACCCGTCCCCCATGACGCTGGACGGCACCAACACCTGGATCCTCGGCGAGCCCGGGGCCGAGGAGGTCGTGGTCGTCGATCCCGGCCCCAAGGACCGGGCGCACCTGGGCCGCGTCCTCGCCGAGGCCGAGGCGGGCGGACGGCATGTCGGGCTCGTCCTGCTGACGCACGGCCATCCGGACCACTCGGCCGGCGCGGCGATGTTCGCCGGGATGGCCGGGCCGGACGTGCGGGTCCGCGCGCTCGACCCCCGGCACCGGCTCGGCGACGAGGGCCTCGTCGAGGGCGACGTGGTGACGGCCGGCGGGCTGGAGCTGCGGATCATGGAGACGCCCGGCCACTCCGACGACTCGCTGACGTTCTGGCTGCCCGCCGACCGCGCGATCCTGACCGGCGACACCGTCCTCGGCTACGGATCGACCGTGCTGGAGGGCAGGCTCGGCGACTACCTGGCGTCCCTGGACCGGCTGCGCCGCTTCGCCGACGACAACGAGGCCGTGGCCGTTCTGCCGGGCCACGGCCCCAAGCTGGACGACCCGCTCGGCGCGATCGACCACTACATCGCCCACCGCCGCGAACGCCTGGCGCAGGTCGAGGCGGCGGTGCGGGCCGGCGCGCGCACGGCCCGCGAGGTCGTGGAGGTCGTCTACGCGGACGTGGACCGCAACCTGTGGCCGGCGGCCGAATGGTCGGTGCAGAGCCAGCTCGACTACCTGACCGAACGCGACCGTCCTTAGCCATGAGCTGAGCCGGCGGGGCTGATACGCCCGTACACGCGCGAACGCGCCCGCTTGGGGGCGGGCGCGTTCGCGGTGAGGCGTCCGGGCGAGCGGCGCCGTGCGTTACTTGGAGCGCTTGCGGAGGCGCTCGATGTCGAGGATGACGACGGCGCGCGCCTCGATGCGCAGCCAGTTGCGCTGGGCGAAGTCGGCCAGGGCCTTGTTGACGGTCTCCCGGGACGCGCCGACGAGCTGCGCCAGCTCCTCCTGGGTGAGGTCGTGGTGGACGTGCAGCCCGGCCTCCGACGGCTGGCCGAACCGCTCGGCCAGGTCGAGCAGCGCCTTGGCGACGCGGCCCGGGACGTCGGTGAAGACCAGGTCGGCCATCACGTCGTTGGTCTTGCGGAGCCGCTGCGCGAGCGCGCGGAGCAGCTGCACCGCGACCTCGGGGTGGCCGGTCAGCCACGGCCGCAGGTCGTCGTGCCCGAGGCCGGCCAGGCGGCACTCGGTGACGGCGACCGCGCTGGCGGTGCGGGGCCGCGGGTCGAACAGCGACAGCTCGCCGAACATCTCGGACGGACCGAGCACGCTCAGCAGGTTCTCCCGGCCGTCCGGCGCCGTCCGGGTGAGCTTGATCTTGCCCTCCAGCACCACGTACAGGCGGTCGCCGGTCTCACCCTCGTTGAACAGCGTCTGACCGCGGGCGAGCCGCACCTCGGTCACGTTGGCGCGCAGCGCCTTGGCACCCTGTTCGTCCAGGGCCTCGAACAGCGGAGCCCTGCTCAGAACGTCCACGTCGCGGTCGGTCACGCTTCTCCTCCTCGAACACCCACATGCATAGTGTGACGTACGTCCCACCGCGTACGTGAAGGCAGGGTCCACGGCGCGCCGAAACCGGACGGTCCGGACCGTCCGCCCCGCCTTCGACGGCGCTGCTTCCGGCGGACCGCCACCGCGGCGGCGCCCCGTCTCCTGAACGTCACCTGCGCATCCAGTGTACGGAGTCGCAGGTGAATGCGGTCACAAACGTACCGTTTCTCCTCTTCGGACGTGATTACCCATCGGTCACGCACCGTTTGCCCGGACGTTCCGAAGTCGATACATCGCCGTTGCCTAAGGGGTAGTAGACCGTTCGCCGGGACGCTCAGGCGCCGAGGCGAGCCCGCAGCGGGTGACGCTCGACACGTCACCTCGGGCGTCCGCCCGCCCTCACGGCCCGGAACCGGCTGCGGGCACGAAGCGTCGTCTCCCGTCTTAGGCTGAACCCCGTTTTAGGCTGAACCCCGCCCTAGGCTGAACGGCATGGCGACGAACACCGAGAACAGGCCGCGTCCCCGCGCGCGCAAGTGGCAGGAGGAGACGCGCCTGGGGCTCGTCCGGCGCGCGCGGCGGATCAACCGGGAACTGGCCGAGCTCTACCCGGACGCGCACTGCGAGCTGAACTTCACGTCGCCCTACGAGTTGCTCATCGCCACCGTCCTGTCCGCGCAGACGACGGACAAGCGGGTCAACCTGACGACGCCGGAGCTGTTCGCGGAGTACCCGACGCCCGCGGACCTGGCCGCCGCCAACCCCGAGGACGTCGAGGCGATCCTGAAGCCGACCGGCTTCTTCCGGGCCAAGACCAAATCCGTGATGGGGCTGTCGAAGGCGCTGGTCGAGCGGTACGACGGCGAGGTCCCGGGCCGGCTGAAGGACCTGGTGACGCTGCCCGGCGTCGGGCGCAAGACCGCGAACGTGGTGCTCGGCAACGCCTTCGGCGTCCCGGGGATCACCGTGGACACCCACTTCGGCCGCCTCGCCCGCCGGTTCGGCTGGACGGACTCCGACGACCCGGTCAAGGTCGAGCAGGACGTCGCCGACCTCATCCCGCGCAAGGAGTGGACGATCCTGTCGCACCGGATGATCTGGCACGGCCGCCGGATCTGCCACTCGCAGCGTCCGGCCTGCGGGGCGTGCGCGATCGCGCACCTCTGCCCGTCCTACGGCGAGGGACCGACCGACGCGCGGACGGCCGCCAAGCTCGTCCGCGACCGCTCGTTCGCCTGAGCGCCTTCCGTCCGCCCTAGGCTTCCGTCCGCCCTAGGCTTTCCGACCGCCCGAGGCTTTCGACCGCCCGAGGCTTTCCGTCCGCCCGAGGCTTTCGGTCCGCCCGAGGCATCCCGAACGCCCGAGGCTTTTCCGGACGCCGTCCGGGGTGCGTCCGGAAAGGCCGGTCAGGCCGTCCAGTTCGGGTCGCGGCCCAGGTAGCGCATGAGGGCGGCGACCTCGTCGCCGGACGACGCGGGCAGCGCGGCGGCGTAGGCGCCGAACGCGCGCAGCGGCTCGACGATCTGCTGCGCCACGGGCAGCAGATCGCGCGCGAGCGTGTCGAGACCGTCGTAGCGGACGTTGTACTCGGCGTTCGGGGTCGTGACCACGACCGACGCCGGACGCGCCGCGCCGAACACCACGCCCTCGACGGC
>NZ_JBFAOF010000398.1:0-6158 GCF_040675125.1 Spirillospora sp. NPDC049652
AACAGGCGGCCCGACCCGGCGCATGAGGACCGCGGGACGCGCCTCACCGCGCTCGTGGCCGTCCAGGTGGTGAAGGAGGCACGGCGCGTCCTCCGCACCGCGCTCGGCCTCCTCGGCCCGGTCGGCGGAAGGCGGCTGGCGCGGCTGGGGCGGACGCTCGGGATCCGGCGCGACGGGGCGGGGGCGTCGTCGCGCCAGATCCGGAGCGGCAGCGTCCACCCGGCCGCGCGCCGCAGGACCGTGGAGATCGCGCCCCTCCCGGACGACTGAGCGGGCCGCTGAGGCTTGCCTGGAAGGCGGCCGAGGTCGAGTTCACCGGCGACCTCCCGGGCCGGTCGCGGTGCTGCGGGGGAAAGCGGCCTTCCGCGCGGTCAGCGCGCGTTCCTCATCACTGGGCCGGGAGGGGTGAAGGGGCTTGGACCCCGAGCGCCAGCAGGGCGGTGTCGTCGTCGAGACCTTCGCCGAAGCCGTCCAGGAGGCCGGTCAGGGCTTGGACCAGGGTGTGAACTGACTGGTTCGCGTAACCCGCGACGAATTCGCGCAGGGCCTGCTCGCCGTAGAGGGTGGCGGCGCCTTGGCCTGTGCGGGCTTCGGTGATGCCGTCGGTGTAGAGCAGGAGGGCGTCTCCCGCGGCCAGAACGGTGGCGGCAGCCACGAACGGGGCGTCGGGCAGGATCCCGATCAGACAGCCGCCAGGGGTGGGCAGGAATTCTGCCGAACCGCCGGCTCCGTCGCCTGGGCCACCCGAGTCGCCTGGGCCACCCGAGTCGCCTGGGCCGCCCGGGGCGCCGTTCAGGCCGTCGCCTGAGTGGCGGCCGGCGCGCAGGACCAGCGCGGCTGGGTGACCGCCGGAGGCCAGGTTCACGGCGACCTGCCCGGTGGCGGGATCGGGGTCCAGCACGCCGAAGATCGCGGTGCAGAAGCGGGGGTCGTCTCCCCCGTAGTGCTCGTGCAGCACCCTGTTGAGGGTGGTCAGGGCCGCGACGGGGTCCGGGTCGTGGACGGCGGCGGCGCGCAGGGTGTGGCGGGTCAGCGAGGTGACCGCGGCGGCCCGGGGGCCCTTGCCGCACACATCGCCCAGGAAGAAGGCGAAACGCCGGTCGTCCAGGGGGAAGACGTCGTAGAAGTCGCCGCCCAGCCGGTCGGGTGAGGCGGTGTGGTAGTGGGCGGCGGTCTCCATCCCCGGGATCGCGGGCAGGGCGGGCGGCAACAGGGCCTGCTGCAACGCCGCCAGGACCTCCTGCAACCGGACCCGGTCGGCCTCGGCCCGCCGGTGCGCCTCTTCGGCCACTCGGCGGCGGCGGAGCAGCTCCTGTTCGTAGGCGCGGCGGTCCCGGGCGTCGAAGACGGTGGTGCGGATCAGCAGCGGCTCACCGGTGTCGCCGTACTTGACCGCGCTGGAGACCAGCACCGGTATCCGCGCGCCGCCGCTGTGCCTGATCTCCAGGGCGATGCCGCTGATCTTGCCCTGCATCTGCAGCAGCGGGGCGAAGTGCGTCTCGTGGTACAGCCTGCCGCCCACCGTCAGCAGATCGGCGAACCGCATCCGTCCCACCACGGCGTCGCGGTCCAGCCCCAGCCAGTCCAGCAGCGTGGCGTTGATCTTGGCGATGGTGCCGTCCATCAGCGTGGACAGGTACCCGCAGGGCGCGCTCTCGTACAGCTCCTCGGCGCTGTCCTCCAGCAGGGCCGCGAACCTCGCGTCGGTCGCCTGGCCCTCGCCGGCCCCATGGGGGTCCCGCCCCGCGCGGCACATCAGCGTAGGCTCGACAGGAACTCGATGATCGCCGCATTGGTGGTCTCGGGGGCCGACAGGTGGGGGCAGTGCCCGGTCGCCTCCAAGGTGACCAGCACCGAGCCGGGGACGGTCCGGTGGACGAAGGCGCCGACCTCCCGCGGGGCGATGACGTCCTGGGTGCACTCCAGCACCAGCGTGGGCACCCGCACGCCCTTGAGGTCGTCGCGCGAATCCGACAGGAACGTGGTCCGGGCGAAGACGCGCGCCATATCGGGGTCGGTGGCGCAGAAGCTGTTGGTCAGCTCCTCCCCGAGTTCGGGCCGGTCCGGGTTGCCCATGATCACCGGCGCCATCGCCGCCGACCAGCCCAGGTAGTTCGACTCCAGGGACTCCAGCAGCTCGTCGATGTCGGCGGCGCTGAACCCGCCCCGGTAGCCCTCGTCGTCGATGTAGCACGGGGAGGGCGCCACCATGACCAGCGCCCCGATGCGGTCGGGGGCCATGCCGGCGGCCAGCACGCCGATCATCGCGCTGACCGAGTGCCCCACGAACGCCGCGTCGCGCAGGTCGAGCGCCTGGCACACCTCCACCACGTCCCGGGCGTACCCGTCCAGCGAGGAGTACCGGTCCGCCTGGAACGCCGACGGGTCCGCGCGCCCCGACCCGACATAGTCGAACATCACGACCCGGTAGTCGGCGGCCAGAGCGGGGACCGTCAGACGCCACATGTTCTGGTCGCAACCGAACCCATGCGCCAGCACCACCGCCCGCCCGTGAGGGTTTCCCGTGACCGTGACGTTGTTCCTGCGCAGAATGTCCACATCTGTCATCTTCGCAGGCCGGGCCAGTGCTCCTCCCGCTGGCCACTCCACCCGGCCCAGGCCCCGCGAGCCGGGAGCTCCGACGCCACCGTCTGTAGTGGATCTTGTGCTGCGCGCTCGAGGCGAGGAACAGCCCTCCGCGCAGGCCGTCATTCCTTGGTGGAATTGAGCCGGAGGGACCGCTGAATCCGCCTGGCCAGCAACCCTTGCCTACTGACAACAAAGGAAAGGATCACCAGCAGAAACACGCCATGCGCGACCGCCGACCCCCCGGTGGCCGAGCCACTGACCACCCAGAAGACGGCGTCCGCCAGGCAGAAACCCAGCGCGATCGCGACCAGAGCCCAACCGTTGAACCTGGCCGAGCCGCGCCGCAGCCACCATGATCGCCGCAACAGCCTTCGGGCATAGGCGACGGCAGGCTCCCGGAGCCGCTCTTGAGGCACCGCTTCACCGCGCTCTACCGCACGCCTGAGGAGATCGCGCTCTCCGAACTCCAGACCGTACGTCTCGCGCAGCCATGTCCCGTCGGGATCAGCCCGGCGCTCCGTCGCCCAGGCGTCCTTCGCTTTGGAGTCGTCGTGTCTCCCCATGCGCTCCTCCGGCCCGCCGCGCGCCTCCGGAGTCGTGACCGCGGAGAGGAGGATCACTCGTGAACGCCATGACCGCATCAGGCCAGCGCAGCGGCCTGCGGCACCGGCGTCTCCCCTCCACGACCTAGGCGGAGGGCGGCTCCTCGGCGGTGACGGCGGCGATCGTGTCGCGGAGCAGGGCGGGGACGTCGGGGACGAGCAGGTGGCGGCCGTCCTCGACGACCTGCCGGCCCGAGACCACGACGTGCCGGACGTCGGCGGCGGTGGCGGCGAACACGGCCGTCTCCGCCGCGAACTCCGGGCCCGCGCCCGCCGTGCGCGGCGAGTCGAGCGCGACCGTGGTCAGGTCGGCGTACGCGCCGGGCTCCAGCCGTCCGGCCTCGGGCCAGCCGAGCGCGGAGTGGCCGTTCCAGGTCGCGGCGGCGAGCAGCTCGGACGCCGTCCAGTGGCCGCGGACGCGGGTGCGCAGCCGCTCGTCCAGCTCGACGGCGCGGGCCTCCTCGAACAGGTCGACGACCGCGTGCTGGTCGGAGCCGAGGTTGACCGGGGAGCCCGCGTGGTGCAGGTCACGGGCCGGGCCGATGCCGTCGGCGAGGTCGCGTTCGGTGGTCGGGCACATGCACACGCCGGTCATGGTCGTGCCGAGCAGCCCGATGTCCTCCGGCGTCAGGTGCGTCGCGTGGACGGCCGTGGTGAGCGGCCCGAGCGCGCCGCACTCGGCGAGCAGCCGCGTCGGCGTCATCCCGTACGCCTCGGCGCACGCCTCGTTCTCGGCGGGCTGCTCCGACAGGTGGACGTGCAGGGGCGCGCGCCGCTCCTTCGCCCACGACGCGACGGCCCGCATCTGCTCGCGCGGGACGGCCCGCACCGAGTGGATCGCCGCGCCCACCCGCGCGTGCGGACGGCCGCCCTTGTCGTTCTGCTCGTAGAGCGAGTCGACGCGCCGCGCCCAGTCGCCCGCCGAACCGTCGCCGAACCGGAGCTGCGCGCCCTTCAGGGGCTGCCCGAGACCGCCGGTCAGGTAGCAGGTGTCGAGCAGGGTGATGCGGATGCCGGCCGCGTGGGCGGCGTCGATGAGCGCCTCGCCCATCGCGTTCGGCTCGTCGTAGGGGGCGCCGCCGGGACGGTGGTGCAGGTAGTGGAACTCGCCCACGCAGCTGATCCCGGCCAGCACCATCTCGGCGAACACGGCCGTGGCCAGCGCGCGGTAGGAGTCGGGGTCGAGGCGCTCGGCGACCTTGTACATGGTCTCGCGCCACGTCCAGAAGGTGCCCCGGCCGGCCTGGACGCGGCCGCGGAGCGCACGGTGGAAGGCGTGGGAGTGCGCGTTGGCCAGCCCCGGGAGGGTGAGGCCGCGCAGGCGCGGCGCGTCCGGCGGGGCCGGGACGCCGCTGCTGATGCCGCTGATCCGCTCGCCGTCGGCCTCGATGAGGACGTCGGCGGCGACGCCGTCTCCGAGCCAGGCGTACTCGGCGTGCCATCGCATACCGGATCCCTACCCGCGGACCAGGTCGGCCAGTACCGCCGCGAGCGCCTCGACGCCCGCGACGCAGTCGTCCGTCTCGGCATGCTCGCTCGGCGCGTGCGAGACACCGGTCGGGTTCCGGACGAACAGCATCGCCGTCGGCAGCACCGCCGACAGCACGCCCGCGTCGTGCCCCGCGCCGGTCGGCAGCACGGGGACGCCGCCGAGCGCCGCGACCACGCGGGCCCGCAGGGCCAGGTTGAAGTCGACGACCTCGGTGTAGGACTCCTCGGTCAGCTCGACCCCGACGCCGTGCCCGCGCGCGGCGGCGCGGGCGTGTTCGAGCACGTCGGCGACCGTCGCGCGGACGGACCGCTCGTCCGGGCCGCGGCTGTCGAGCCAGGCGGCGACGGCGGACGGGATCGCGTTCACCCCGCCCGGCACGACCCGCACCTTGCCGACCGTGGCGACGCTGTCGTGCCGCTCGGCGGCGGCGCGGGCGGCGAGGACGGTCGAGGCGAACGGCAGCATCGGGTCGCGCCGGTCGGCCAGCCGGGTCGTCCCGGCGTGGTTGCCCTCGCCGGAGAAGTCCAGCCGCCACCGGCCGTGCGGAACGATCGAGGACGCGACGCCGACCGGCGTGGCCGGGCCGAGCGCGCGGCCCTGCTCCACGTGCAGCTCCACGTAGCAGCCGACGCGGGACAGCAGGGCGTCGTCGCGTCCGATGCCGTCCGGATCGACGCCGTTCTCGGCGGCGACCTCGGCGAACGTGCGTCCGCCGCCGTCGGTCAACGCGCGGGCGCGGGCCGGGTCGATCGCGCCCGCCAGCAGCCGGGACCCCAGGCACGCGACACCGAACCGCGCGCCCTCCTCCTCCGCGAACACGGCGACACCCAGCGGACGCGACGGCTCGACCCCCCGCGCGCGCAGGAGGTCGATCGCGGCGAACGCCGACACGACGCCGAGCGGCCCGTCGAACGCGCCGCCGCCCGGCACCGAGTCCAGGTGGCTGCCGGTCAGGACGGCGTCGTCGCGCCGCCCGTCCGCCGGATACCACCAGGCGAACAGGTTGCCATTTCCGTCGCCCTCGACCTCCAGCGAACGGGCGCGGGCCTCGTCGAGGAACCAGGCGCGGCACTCCAGCTCGGACGGCGTCCACACGAAACGGTCGTAACCGCCGGTGCCGGCGTCGCGTCCGACGGGCAGCAGCGCCGCCCACATCTCCTCGAAACCCAACCCGTTCTCCTTAGCGACCAGTGGCGTGCGGGGCGGCGGTCAGTTCTCGCGCATCGGGATCCGGACGCCCCGCTCGTCGGCGACCTCCTCCGCGCGCTCGTACCCGGCGTCCACGTGCCGCATGACGCCCGTGCCGGGGTCGTTGGTCAGCACCCGCTCCAGCTTCCGGCCCGCCAGCTCGGTGCCGTCCGCGACGCAGACCTGGCCCGCGTGGATGGACCGGCCGATGCCGACGCCGCCGCCGTGGTGGATCGACACCCAGGTCGCGCCGGACGAGGTGTTGAGCATGGCGTTCAGCTGCGGCC